>NZ_JBHYKM010000209.1:0-4085 GCF_042741435.1 Streptomyces sp. NPDC058955
GCGCCCAGGCGACGGGCGCCGCCGCCGCGACGAGGGCCGCCGCGAGGACGACCGCCGCCGGCGCCCCGAGGAGCAGCGCCGCCCCTCCGGCGAGCGCCGGGCCGGCCAGCGCCGCGAGGGAGAACGTCAGCGCGTCCAGACCGTGCAGCCGGGGCATCCGGTCGGCGGACGCCGGCCGGGGCAGCAGTGCAGTCCAGCCGCCCGCGAGCGCCGGGCCCATCAGCCCCGTCACCACCGCGAGCAGCGCCGTCACGCCGAACGGCAGCCGGCCGAGCCCGAGGAGGACGGCGCCGAGCCCCGCCGCGTACAGGACGAGCGCGCCGGCCAGGAGCCGCCCCGGCCGCCGGGCCCGGTCCAGGAGCGCGCCCAGCAGCGGACCGCCGACCGCCGCCGCGACCGTGACGCAGGCGAGGAGCGTCCCGGCCCGGGAGGTCGAGCCGGCGGCGGCGAACCCGGCGAGCGTCAGGGCGGGACCGGACATCTCGTCCCCGGTCCGGGCGGCGAACGCGCCCGCGAGAGGGGCGGCGACGGTGGGACGGCGGGACTTCCGCACGCTGCTGCGCATGGCGCCCGAGGCTACGGAGGTAACTCAAAACCTCGCAATATGCGTTACATTCGGCCGATGCCCGTCCTCGACGACCGGTCCGCCCGGCACTCCACCGTCGCCATGGCCCTGCGCACCGCCGCCCTCGTCAACGCGCTGGCCGACCCGGCGGCCGGGCCCGGCGAGCTCGCCGCCGTGCTCCTCGCCCACGGCGAACCCGCCCCCGTCGAGGTGACCGCCGAGGACGTCACCCTGATGCGGGCCGCCGCCGTCCCCCTCCGGGAGGTGTTCGCCGCGGCCACCGCCGACGAGGCCGCCGCCCTCCTCAACCCCCTGCTCGCGGCCCACACCGGGCCCCTCCGGCTCACCTCGCACGCCGGCACCGCGCCCTGGCACCCGCACGCGGACGCCGCCGACGACGCCCCCTGGACACCGTGGTTCCTGGCCTCCGGCTGTCTGGCGCTCACCGTCCTGCTCTGGGAGCGGCAGGCCCCGCCCGGCCGGACCTGCGCCTCCCCGTCCTGCGGGCACGTGTTCGTGGCCCACGGCAGCGGACCCGAGCGCCGCTACTGCTCGCGGCGGTGCGCCACCCGCGAACGGGTGGCCGCCCATCGCCGCTCCCGTACGCCCGCGCGTCCCTGACGGGCCGGCGGGCGGTCCGTCAGAGGCGCGGCACCCGGCGGCGCCAGGCCCAGAGGGCGACCGCGGCCGCGCAGGCGGAGGCGACCAGCGTCAGCGGGAGCGCCACCGACGGGCCCTGCTCGGTGGACGCGGCGGCGGTGCCCGGGCGGTCCGCCGCGGCGCCCGCGGCGGCGGCGGGCGCGCCGGCCCCGCCGCGTACGGACACGGTCCGGGTGTCCGACCGCTGGGCCTCCGGCGACTTCGGGGGCAGCAGCGAACCGACCGGCTGGACCTTGCCCGCCGCCGCGAAGCCCCAGTCGAGCAGGTCGCGGGCCTCCTCGTACACGGCGAGCCCGCCGCCCGACTGCGGGTTCATCACCGACACGACGAGGGTGCGGTCGCCCCGGCGGGCGGCGGCGACGAGCGTGTTGCCCGCGTTGCTGGTGTAGCCGTTCTTGACGCCGATGATGCCCGGGTAGCGGCCGACGCCGTCCGCGCCGGTGAGGAGCCGGTTGGTGTTGGCGATGCCGTACGACCACGAGCCCGCCGGGAAGTCCGCGTACGCGGTCGAGCAGTAGCGGGTGAACTCCGGGTCCTGGAGGCCCGCCCGGCCGAAGACCGCCAGATCGTACGCGGACGAGACCTGGCCCGGCGCGTCGTACCCGTCCGGGGAGACCACGTGGGTGTCCCGGGCCCCCAGCGACCGGGCCTTCTCCTGCATCTGGCGGGCCATCGACTCCCAGCCGCCGCTCATCGCCGCGAGGACGTGCACGGCGTCGTTGCCCGAGCTGAGGAAGACGCCGTTCCACAGGTCGGAGACGCGGTACGTGTACCCCTCCTTCACCCCGACCAGGCTGCTGCCCTCGCCGATCCCCGTCAGCTCCTCGTCGGCCACCGTGTGCTGCTCGTCCGCCTCGTGGTGCGGCAGCGCTGTCAGCGCGAACAGGGCCTTCAGCGTGCTGGCCGGCGGCAGCTTCCGGTGCGCCGAACGGGCGGCGAGCACCTCGCCGGTCCCGGCGTCGGCCACCACCCACGACAGCGCCGACAGGGAGGGCACGGCCGGGGCGCCGGCCAGCCGCTGCACCTGCGTCCCGGACCGGTCGAGACGCGCCGGGTCGACGAACCGCCGCGCGGGAGGGGTCGGTTCGGAGACGGAGCCCGGTCCGAGGGCGGGTGCGGACGCCGGGGTACGGAGCGGGGTCGCGGCGCCGGCCACGGGGGCGGAGAGCACGAGCAGCATCGCGGCGGAGCCCGCGGCGGCATGGCGAAGAGCTGACGTGACGATCATTCAGCCACCGTAGGAAGGAGGGGAGAAGCGCGCAGAGCGGAGTGCGCCACCCGGCCTAGCGAACGCGACGCCGGGCGGCGCGTCGTGCCGCCGGGCGGGTGGTCGTGCGACCGCCCCGACCCCGCCGGACGGACGGCGCGGCCCCTCGCCGGACCCGGCGCGGCCGAGCCCGCCCACCGCAACACCGCACGAACACGTGTGCGTTGACCCTAGGATGCGGGCGGCCGCACCGGCGCCCGTCCGGCGGTCCCTCACCCATCGTCAGGAGTGGACATGGACGCAAGCCCCGGAGCTGCCGCGGAGCGCGCCCCGGAGCCGTACCGGCTCGACCCGGCCGGCGGGTGCCCGCACGCCGCCAACGCACGGCTGCTCGCCCAGGGCGCCGTGGCGCCGGTGATACTGCCCGGCGACATCGACGGCATGGTGGTCCTCGGGCACGACGCCCTCCGCGACTTCCTCGCCCATCCCGACGTCGCCAAGGAACCGCGGCACTTCACCGCGCTCGCCGAGGGCCGCATCCCCGAGGGGTGGCCGCTGCGCACCTTCGCCACCGTGCCCGGCATGATGACCGCCGACGGCGCCGACCACCGCCGGCTGCGCACCCTCGTCAGCAACGCCTTCACCGCCCGCCGCGTCGAGGAGCTGCGCCCCCGCGTCGAGGCGGTGACGGCGGGTCTGCTCGACGGCCTCGCCGAGGCCGCCGCGGCCGGCGACGGCGTCGCCGACCTGCGCCGCCACTACGCCCTCCCGCTGCCCCTCGGCGTCATCTGCGAACTCCTCGGCGTCGACCCCGCCCACCAGGACCGGCTCCACCGGCTGTCCAGCCTCGTCGTCGCCACCGACACCGAACCCGCGCAGGCCGTCGCCGCCAACCGCGACCTGGTCGAACTCCTCGCCGCCATCGCCGCCGCCAAGGCGGCCGCCCCCGGCGACGACCTGACGAGCGCGCTGATCGCCGCCCGCGACGAGGGCGGCGACCGGCTCGCCCAGCCGGAGCTGATCGGCACCCTGCTGCTGCTCGTCGTCGCGGGCCACGAGACCACGCTCAACCTCGTCACCAACGCCGTCCGCGCCCTGTGCGCCCACCGCGACCAGCTCGCCCTGGTCACCGAGGGCCGGGCGACCTGGGCGGACGCCGTCGAGGAGACCCTGCGCTGGGACAGCCCCGTCAGCTACTTCCCGTTCCGCTACCCCACCCGGGACCTGACGGTCGACGGCACCCTCATCCCCCGCGGCACCCCCGTCCTCGCCGGCTACTCGGCGGCGGGCCGCGACACGGCGGCGCACGGCCCGGACGCCGACCGCTTCGACCTCACCCGGACGGCCAAGCACCTGTCCCTCGGCCACGGCCCCCACTACTGCCTGGGCGCCCCGCTCGCCCGCATGGAGGCGGCGATCGCCCTCGAAGCGCTCTTCACCCGCTTCCCCGAGCTCGACCTGGCCGTCCCCGAGACCGGCCTGACCCGGCACAAGGGCTTCGTCGGCAACAGCGTCCGCGCCCTGCCCGTCCGGCTCGGCACCCCCGCCCGGTAGCCCCCTCAGGGGGCGCCGCCCCCGGCCCCCCCCCGGGCCCCCCCCCCCGGGGGGGGCCCCGGGGGGGGCCCCCGGGGGGGGGCCAGGGGCCCCCGCCGG
>NZ_JBHYKM010000209.1:4095-6041 GCF_042741435.1 Streptomyces sp. NPDC058955
CCCCACCGCCCCCCCCCCCCCCCCCCGCCGCCCCCCCCCGCCCCCGCCCCCCCCCCCCCCCCCCCGCCCCCCCCCCCCCCCCGGGGGCCCCCCCCCCCCGGGAGGCGACCCGGGGGAGGCCCGCAGGGCGGAGACGAGGCGCAGCAGCCGGTCCTCGTTGCCCACCAGGCCCGCCGCGCTCAGCGCCTCGTCGGCCTCCGCCATCGGGTTCGTCAGCATCACCCCCGCGTACGGGGCGAGCCGCGGGTCCGTCAGCACGGCCTGGGTGGATTCGAGGAGGCGCAGATACGCCTGGGCCGCGGCGCGCTCGGTGGCGGTGATGGTGGTGGTCATGTCGGGCTCCCTCTCGACGGCTTGACGCACCCCACCCTCTCGCACGGGTCTGACAATGCCCCTCAGGCCCGCCCGCGCACCCGCGTGAGAAGCCGCTCCAGGAAGACCCGCTGCCCCGCGACGAGCAGCGGTTCCGCGGCCTCCGGCGCGAACCAGCCCACCCGGTCCAGCTCCGGGAACTCGGCGCGGACGCCCGAGCGGGGCGGCCATTCCAGGGTGAAGGTGCCCGGCACCACGGCCGCCGGATCCAGGTCGCCCTCCACCGCCCACACGGTGACGGTCTTTCCGCCCGCCTGCCGGACCTCCCCGAGGGCGAGCCAGTCGCCGTCCGGGACCGGCAGCCCCAGCTCCTCCCGGAACTCGCGGCGGGCCGCGTCCTCGGGAGCCTCCTCCGGCCCGTACTCGCCCTTGGGCACCGTCCAGGCGGCCTCCTCGCGGCGCGCCCAGAACGGCCCGCCCATGTGCCCGATGAGGACCTCGATCCCGCCGTCCCCCGTCCGTCGGAAGACGAGCAGACCCGCACTGCGTGTGACCGGCATGCCGTCAGTCTGACGGCGTCGGGCCCGCCCCGCGGCCGAGGGCGCGTCAGGCCGGTGTGTCGCGCTCCGGATCGGCTGCTCCGCCGGAGAGGTGGGCCAGGACGGCGCCGGCGACCGCCCGGCCCTGCGCGGCGGCCCGCAGCGCGGGCACGCCGGCGTGCGGCAGGCCGCCCGCCGCGAACACCCCCGCCACCCCGGTCCGCAGCGCCGCGTCCACCAGCGGGCCCCGGCCGCCGGGCGCCGGCGGCAGGCCGCCCGCGCGGGCCAGTTCGTGCTCCGGGATCCAGTCGCCGGTCAGGACGAGCGTGTCGCACCGCACGCTCCGCGTCCGCCCGTCCCGGCCCCGGACCGTCACCCCGTCCAGCCGCCCCCGGCCGGTCAGCTCCGTCACCACCGTCCCCGCGAGCACCGGCACGTCCCGGACGCCGGTCGCCGCCCGCGGCCCCTCGACCACCACGGCCGCGACCGCGACGCCCGCGCGGCGCAGCAGCCGGACGGCGTGCCCGGCCACCGGGTCGTCGCCGACGACGACGGCCCGTCGCCCGATCCGCTCCGGGCGCGCGCCGAACAGGGCCACCGTCCGCTGCAGCTCACCGGTCGTCAGCACCCCCAGGGCGCGGGTGCCGGGCAGCAGCCGGGCCGGCCGGGACCGTTCGCGGGCGCCCGTCGCCAGCACCACCGCCCGCGCGGCGATCGTCTCCAGGCCGGTCGGCGCGGTCGTCTCCAGCCGCAGCGGGCCCGCCCAGCCGGTGGCCGACACCCCGGTCCGCACGACGGCGCCGGCCCGGCGCGCCGCCCGCACCGCCCGGCGCGCGTACCCCGGGCCGTCCAGGGCGCGCCCGCGCGCGTCCGCGCCGAAACCGGTGCGCGGGCAGTGGCGGGGCGCGCCGCCCGCCTCCGGCTCCCGCTCCAGGACCTCGATCCGTCCGGCGCCGGCCGCCGCGAGCACGGCCGCCGCGGCGAGCCCCGCCGGGGCCCCGGCCGCCCCCCCCCCCCCCGCCCCCCCCGCCCCCCCCGCCCCCGGGGGGGGCGCGGGGGGCCCGGCCCCCCCCCCCCCCCACCCGCACCCCCCAC
>NZ_JBHYKM010000210.1:0-6003 GCF_042741435.1 Streptomyces sp. NPDC058955
TATCGCTGCGTGTAGCGTGGGCAGGGAGTTGTGTATACGCGACCGCGCGGGCGCGGCGCGCCGCCCGCGCGACCTCCGGCTCCGGGTCGGCGAAGTGCGGCAGCGCCTCGTCCCAGCCGAGCCCGTGGCGGTGCGAGAGGAGGACCAGCGCCCGGGCCCGCACGCGCGCGTGCCGGTGCCGGAGCAGCCCGCGCAGGGCGTCGGGGTCGTCCCGCAGCGCGCGCAGCACGACGGCCCCGACGCGGGGGTCGGGATCGTCGGCGTACGGCGGCAGCCCGGCGTCCTCCAGGGCGCCGAGCAGCCGCAGCCCGCCGAGCGCCCGGGCCCGCACGGCGCCGTCGGGGTGCCGGAGGAGCGCCCGCAGCCGCGGGGCGTCCCCGGCGTCGCGTTCCTCCGCGAGCCCGCTGACCGCCGCGGGCGTGACGGCCGCCGGGTCCGCGCAGAGCGCGCGCAGGCGCGCGTGCGGATCGCCGCTGGCCTCCCGCAGGCCGCGGCGGGCGAGTCCGCGCACCCAGGGGGAGGGGTCCGTCAGGTGCGGCACGAGGGCGTCGGCCCGTCCGCCGGCCCGCAGCGCGGCCACAGCCATGCCCCGCACCACGCCGTCGGCGGCGCCGGACAGCGCGCCGAGGACGGCCGCGCCACCCGGCAGGTCGGACAGCACGCGCGCGGCGAGCCGCCGGACGTGCCGGTCCTGGTGGCCGAGGGCGAGCCCGGCCAGGTCGTCGGGGGAGAGCAGGCCCGCGTCCAGGGCGTACCGGAGCGCGAGGACGCGCACCTCGGAGCCCTCGCACACCTCCAGGAACCCGAGGAACCGTTTCCCCGCCGTCGCGTCCCGCCGGATGCCGAGCGCCGCGCGGAGCCCTTCGAGCCGCTCGCCCGGGTCCCGGGCGGTCAGCGCGATCCCGTACAGCTCCCGCTCGTCCAGCACCCCGGCCGCCGCCCCGGCCCGTATCCCGGCCCTCCGGGCCTCCTCGTGCTCCCAGCCCTGCCCGGCCCGCAGTTCCCGCACCGCGTCCTCCGCGACTCCGCCGGTCCGCGCGAGCACGGCGTCCCGCCCCCAGCGGCCGTGCCGCCGCCCGCCGAGGCGCAGCGCGAGCGCGGCGAGGGACCGCACGGTGTCGTCGCCGGCGGTGTCGAGGGCCCGGGCGAAGGCGGCCCGGGCGCGGTCGCGTACCGGCTCGTCGCCGTCCGCGCAGCGCAGGAGCAGCAGCGGCAGCGGCGCCGCCGGGCCGGCCGCGTCCAGGGCCGCCGCCCGGACCCGCGGGTCGGCGTGGCACAGGCACAGCGCGAGCTCGGACGGCGTCGGCGGTCGCCCCCAGGACGGCGCGCCGGCCTCCTCGACCCAGTACGGGGCGGTGTCCCAGTCCGCGACCTCGCGGCTGTCGAACCAGTGGGCGCCGAGCAGGAAGGTCGACGTGCCCCGCCATCCGGCGACGCGGTCCATGGTCCCGTAGAAGACGTCGGAGTCGAGCGCCACCCAGTCCTCGGCCCGCCCGGCGCCCACCGCCGTGGCCGTGTCCTTGCCGTGCAGAAGCCGTTCTCCCCGGCGAAGGTGGTGCGTGGGGCCCAGCAGGCGTTCGCTCGTCATGCGGCGGACCCTATCCCCGGTCCCGCCACCCCGACCTGCGGTTTTCCGTCCCGACACCCCTCGATTGACGAATCATGCGGAGTTCTGCATACTCATGCATCAAGGGTTTCGGCAACGAGGCGAGGAGCAACCAGAAGTGAGCAGCAACAACGGTGACGTCCGGCTCTGGGGCGGACGCTTCGCCGACGGTCCGGCCGAGGCCCTCGCGAAGCTCTCCGCCTCGGTCCACTTCGACTGGCGCCTCGCGCCCTACGACATCGCCGGATCCCGCGCCCACGCGCGCGTGCTCCACAAGGCGGGTCTGCTCACCGAGGACGAGCTGACCCGGATGCTGGCCGGTCTCGACCGGCTGGAGGCGGACGTCGCCGACGGCTCCTTCGTCGGCACCATCGCCGACGAGGACGTCCACACCGCCCTGGAGCGCGGCCTCCTGGAGCGGCTCGGCGCCGAGCTCGGCGGCAAGCTGCGGGCCGGCCGGTCCCGGAACGACCAGGTCGCCACCCTCTTCCGGATGTACCTGCGCGACCACGCCCGGATCATCGGCGGGCTGATCGCCGACCTCCAGGACGCGCTCGTCGGCCTCGCCGAGGCGCACCCGGACGTCGCCATGCCCGGTCGCACCCACCTCCAGCACGCCCAGCCGGTGCTCTTCGCCCACCACGTCCTGGCCCACGTGCAGTCCCTCTCCCGGGACGCCGAGCGGCTGCGCCAGTGGGACACCCGGACCGCGGTCTCCCCGTACGGCTCCGGCGCCCTCGCCGGCTCCTCCCTCGGGCTCGACCCGGAGGCGGTCGCCAAGGACCTCGGCTTCGAGCGCGGCTCGGCCGGCAACTCGATCGACGGCACGGCCTCCCGCGACTTCGTCGCCGAGTTCGCCTTCATCACCGCGATGATCGGCGTCAACCTCTCGCGGATCGCCGAGGAGATCATCATCTGGAACACGAAGGAGTTCTCCTTCGTGACCCTCCACGACGCCTTCTCCACCGGCTCGTCGATCATGCCGCAGAAGAAGAACCCGGACATCGCGGAGCTGGCCCGGGGCAAGTCCGGCCGGCTCATCGGCAACCTGTCCGGCCTGATGGCCACCCTCAAGGCCCTGCCGCTCGCCTACAACCGCGACCTCCAGGAGGACAAGGAGCCGGTCTTCGACTCCTGCGACCAGCTGGAGGTCCTGCTGCCCGCCTTCACCGGCATGATGGCCACGCTCACCGTCAACCGGGAGCGCATGGAGGAGCTGGCCCCGGCCGGCTTCTCGCTCGCCACCGACATCGCCGAGTGGCTGGTCAAGCAGGGCGTGCCGTTCCGGGTCGCCCACGAGGTGGCCGGCGAGTGCGTCAAGGTCGCCGAGTCCGAGGGAAAGGAACTGGACGGGCTGACGGACGAGCAGTTCGCGAAGATCTCCGAGCACCTCACCCCCGAGGTCCGCACGGTCCTCAACGTCCCCGGCGCCCTCGCCTCCCGCAACGGCCGGGGCGGCACGGCCCCCTCCGCCGTGGCCACCCAGCTGATCGAGGTCAAGGCCGACCTGGTCGTCCAGCACGCCTGGGCCACCGCCAAGCAGAAGTAGCCCCGAGGCGTCACGGCGCCACAACGTCACGGCGTCACGGCGCCACAACGCAAAAGCGCCACAGTGTCACAGCGCCGCCGCCCAGTCCGCGAGCCTGTCGAAGTCCGGCCGGAGCAGTCCCAGCCGGGGGTCGACGTGCAGCAGCAGGGCGGCGGTGCCGTGTTCGCGCTCCACGTACGCGTGGTCGTGCGGCGTGATGTCGTCGTCCACCCACGCGAACGGCCGCCCCCGCGCGTACTCCAGGACGTACCGGGTCTTCCAGAACGTCCCGCGCGGGGCGGCCCCGTGCATCTGCGGCCAGTCGATGAACGGCAGCTCGGGCAGCCCCAGGTGGGGCCCGATCCACTCGTTGGCCTCGCCCTTCCACGTCGTCGCCCACACCAGCTCGTACGCTTCCGCCAGCGCGAGCAGCTCCGCCCCGTGCCCCGGGTTCAGCCACACCCGCAGCGGCCTGGTCTCGGACCAGCCGGAGGGCCGCATCCGATGGGTCGTGTACCCCTCCGGCCGGCGCTCGCGCTGCGCCGCGTAGGGGTTGAGCGGTCCGTCCACGTCGATCAGCAGCAGCGGCTTCGTCATGCCCCCAGCATTCCGCCCCGCCCCTCGGTGAGGCATCAGAATTTCACGTGAGACAAAGATGTCTCACTCGGTGTATGGTCGTCTCATGTCAGTCGACCGCACCCAGGTGCTCCGTTCCGCCGCCGCCCTGCTCTCCCGCAAGGCGACCGCCACCATGGACGAGGTCGCCCGGGCCGCCGGCATCGGGCGGGCCACGCTGCACCGGCACTTCGCCGGCCGTGACGCGCTCGTGCGGGCGCTGGAGCAGATGTGCATCGAGGAGGCCGAGGCCGCGCTCGACACGGCCCGGATCGAGGAGGGGCCCGCCGACGAGGCGGTCCGCAGACTCGTCGCCGCCTCCCAGCCCGCCGCCCCGCTGCTCGCCTTCCTCGTCACCGAGAACCAGCTGTTCGAGGGGGACGGGCAGAACGAGGGCTGGTCCCGGCTCGACGCCCGGCTCGTCGGCCTCTTCCGGCGCGGCCAGGAGGAGGGCGCCTTCCGGATCGACCTGAGCCCCGCCTGGCTGTGCGAGGCGTTCTACGGGCTGATCGGCTCCGGAGCCTGGGCCGTCGCCGACGGGCGGGTCGCCGCCAACGACTTTTCTTACATGATCGCCGAGCTGCTGCTCGGCGGAGCGCGCAGGAGCGTGGAGAAGTGACCACCGAAACCGTCCGCTACGACAAGGGCAACGAGGAAAGCCATACCGAGGGCGTCCGCCGACCCGGCCGGTGGCTCGCCCTCGCCGCGCTCGTCCTGGCCGTGCTGCTGGTGGCCGTGGACGCCACCGTGCTCGGCCTGGCGACCCCGTTCCTCTCCGAGGACCTGAAGCCGACCGGCACCCAGCTGCTCTGGATCGGCGACGTCTACTCCTTCGTCATCGCCGGCCTGCTCGTCTCCATGGGCAGCCTCGGCGACCGCATCGGCCGCAAGAAGCTGCTCCTCGTCGGCGCCGCCGCCTTCGGCGCCGTCTCGGTCCTGAACGCCTACGCGTCCAGCCCCGAGATGATGATCGCCGCCCGCGCCCTGCTCGGCGTCGCCGGCGCGACCCTGATGCCGTCCACCCTGGCCCTCATCCGGAACCTCTTCCACGACCCGCGCGAGCGCAGCCTCGCCATCGGCATCTGGGGCGCCATGGCCTCGGCCGGCGCCGCCGTCGGCCCGGTCGTCGGAGGCTTCCTCCTGGAGCACTTCTGGTGGGGCTCGGTCTTCCTCATCAACCTGCCCGTCATGGCCGTCCTGGTGGTCATCGGCGTCAAGCTGATCCCCGAGTCGAAGAACCCGGACCCGGGCCCGTGGGACCTCCCCAGCGTCGCCCTCTCCCTCGTCGGCATGATCGGCGTCGTCTACGCGGTCAAGGAACTGGCCTCGCACGGCCCCACCCTCGACGTGGCCGTCGCCGCGCTCGCCGGCGCCGGCGGCCTCACCTGGTTCGTCCGCCGCCAGCTCACCCTGCCGGCCCCGCTCCTGGACATGCGCCTGTTCCGCAACCGCGGCTTCTCCGGCGCCGTCCTCGCCGACCTGCTGACCATCCTCGGCCTCGCCGGCCTGGTGTTCTTCCTGTCCCAGTTCTTCCAGCTGGTCCAGGGCCGCTCGCCGCTGGAGGCCGGCCTCGCCGAACTGCCCGCCGCCATCGGCTCGGTGACCGCCGGTCTGCTCGCCGGCCGGGTCGCCCGCCGCTACTCGGTCCGCTCGGTCGTCGCCGGCGGCCTCGCCGCCATCGGTCTCGCCCTCGCGGTCCTGACCGTCATCGGCCGGTCCACCGGCTACCCGTTCCTCGGCGCGACCCTGCTCGTCGTCGGCGTCGGCGCCGGACTCGCCTTCACCGTCACCGCCGACGTGATCCTCTCCAGCGTCCCCAAGGACCAGGCCGGATCCGCGTCCGCCGTCTCCGAGACCGCGTACGAGCTCGGCGCCGCCCTCGGCATCGCCGTCCTCGGCTCCATCGTGACCGGCGTCTACCGCGGGTTCACCACCCCGGCCGGCGTCCCCTCGGACGTCGCCGCGGCCGCCCACGACTCCCTCGGCGGCGCCGTCGAGGCGTCCGGGGCGCTCGACCCGGCCCGGGCCGGCGCACTGGTCGCGGCCGCCCAGGACGCCTTCGTCGACGGCCTGCGGATCGCCGCCGGCGTCGGCGCGGCCGTCCTCCTCGCGACCGCCGCGGCCGCCTGGTTCCTCCTCAGGGACCAGAAGCTCGCGGACGGCGTCGAGCACTGACAAACCCGCCCCCCCACGCACGAGGGAGCGCCCCGCAAGTTAAGGGGGGGGCCGCACCCACCCCCCCCCCCCCCCCCCC
>NZ_JBHYKM010000211.1:0-5923 GCF_042741435.1 Streptomyces sp. NPDC058955
CGTTCACCAGCCGCAGCGACGGATACGCCGCCCGCGCCTTCGCGATGTGGGCCACGGACAGCGGCTCGCCGCCCGTCATCAGCTGCCGCACGCCCCCGAAGCACCCCGGGTACTCGTCGAGCAGGAAGTTGAGGAGGCTGGCCGAGACGTGGACGGTGGTGACGCCGTGGGCCGCGACGAGCCGGGCGATGACCGACGGTTCGGGCTTGAGCCCCGGCTGGAGGACGCAGGTGCCGCCGTACAGCAGGGGGCCGAAGACCTCCAGGGCGAAGGCGTCCCAGGAGACCGGCGCACACTGCAGCCACACCTCGTCCGGGCCGAAGGCCACGTACTCCTGGCCGGTGAGGGTGCCGGTGAGGGCCCGGTGGGGGGCCACCACGCCCTTCGGGACTCCCGTCGAGCCCGAGGTGAACATCACGCAGGCGACGTCCTCGGGTCCCGCGATGCGCCCGGGGGCGGTGTCCGGGTGGGCGGCGATCGCGGCGGCTTCGGCGTCGAGCCGTACGAGGCCGCCGAGGTCGTCGGCGAGCGCGCCGGCCGTGACGACCGTCGTGACGACCGTCGTGACGCCGGCCCGGGCGGTGGTCTCCCGCAGGCGCTCCGCCGGGAATCCGGGATCGAGCAGCGTGTACGCGGCCCCGGCCTTCAGCACCGCGAGCACCGCCACGACCAGGCTCGGCTCCCGTTCGAGCAGGACGCCGACCGTGTCGCCGCGCCGCACTCCCCGGTCGAGGAGGTGGTGGGCCAGCCGGTTGGCCTCCCGGTCGAGCCGCCCGTACGTCACCCGCTCGTCGCCGGAGAGCAGCGCCGTCGCCTCGGGGGCCTCGGCGGCGCGCCGCTCGAACAGCTCGTGCACGGGGGCGTCGTGCGGGTACGGGCGGGCAGTGGCGTTGTGTTCCTCCAGGAGCAGCCGCCGCTCCCCCGCCGCCAGCAGTTCCAGGTCGCCGATGCGGGCGTCCGGGTGGGCCGCTGCCGCCGCCAGGAGCCGGAGCAGGCGGGCGGCCAGTGCCTCGGCGCCGGCCCGGTCGAAGAGGTCGACGGCGTATTCGAGGGCTCCGGTGACGCCCGACGGGGTGCCGTCGCCGGCGTGGGTCTCGGTGAAGGCGGCGGTGAGGTCGAACTTGGCGGTGCCGTTGAGCACGGTGTCGAGCCGGGCGCTCCCGCCGAGGGCCTCGGGTGCCGCCTCGGCGTTGTTCTGGAGGACCAGCATCACCTGGAAGAGCGGGTGCCGGGCGAGCGAGCGGACCGGGTTCAGCTCCTCGACCAGGTGCTCGAACGGCACGTCCTGGTGGGCGTAGGCGGCCAGGTCGGTCTCCCGCACCCGGGCGATCAGCTCCCGGAACGTCGGGTCGCCCGAGGTGTCGGTGCGCAGCACCAGCGTGTTGACGAAGAAGCCGACCAGGTCGTCCAGGGCCTCGTCGGACCGTCCGGCGACCGGGGTCCCCAGCGGGATGTCCGTGCCGGCGCCGAGCCGCGTCAGGAGCGTGGCCAGGCCCGCCTGGAGGACCATGAAGAGGGTGCCGCCGGAGGTGCGGGCGAGCCGCAGCAGGTCCTGGTGGAGGTCGGCGTCGAGGTGGACGGGGACGGTGTCGCCGCGGTGGCCGGCGGCGGGCGGCCGGGGCCGGTCCGTGGGCAGGGCGAGGGTGTCGGGGAGACCGGCGAGCGCCGTCCTCCAGTGCGCGGTCTGCCGGGCGAGGAGGCTGTCGGGGTCGGCGGCGTCGCCGAGCAGGTCGCGCTGCCAGAGGGTGTAGTCGGCGTACTGGACGGGCAGCGGCGTCCACTCCGGCGCACGGCCCTCGGCGCGGGCCGCGTACGCCTCGGTGAGGTCCCGGACCAGCGGCGCCATCGACCAGCCGTCGCAGGCGATGTGGTGCACGACCAGCAGGAGGACGGACTCCTCCGCCGAGATCTCGAACAGGTGGGCGCGGAGGGGTGGTTCGGCGGCGAGGTCGAAGGGGCGGGCGGCGTGGGCGGAGAGGACGGCGGGCAGGTCCGCCGCCCCGGCGGGTGTGACGGCGAGGTCGGGGCGTGCCCGGTCGGGGGGCAGGATCCGCTGGTGGACCTCGCCGCGCTCCTCGTGGAAGACGGTGCGCAGGGCCTCGTGGCGGCGGGTGACGTCGGCGAGCGCGGCGGCGAGGGCCGTCGGGTCGGGCGGGCCGTCGAGGCGCAGGGCGTGGGCGACGTTGTAGGCGGCGGCGCCGTTCTCGGCCCGGTCGAGGAACCAGAGGCGCCGCTGGGCCGGGGAGAGCGGCAGGGCGGCGGGCCGCGCGGCGGGGAGCAGGGCGGGCCTGGCCGGGGCGGCGCCGTCGAGGCGTTCGGCGAGGGCCGCGACGGTCGGGGCCTCGAAGAGGTCGCGGAGGGTGAGTTCCGCGCCGAGGGCGGCGCGGACGCGGACGGCGAGGCGGGCGGCGAGCAGGGAGTGGCCGCCGCGGGCGAAGAAGTCGTCGTCGATGCCGGTCCCGGGGAGGCCGAGGAGGTCGGCGAAGAGGCCGCAGAGGATCTCCTCGCGCGGGGTGCGCGGGGCGCGGTGGGTGGCGCTGGCGGTGAAGTCGGGGGCGGGCAGGGCGCGGCGGTCGAGCTTGCCGTTGGCGGTGAGGGGCAGCGCGTCCAGGGGGACGATCGCGGACGGCACCATGTGGGTGGGCAGGGTGCGGGCCAGGTGGTCGCGGAGGGCGGCCGGGTCGGCGTCGCCGACGACGTAGGCGACGATGTGCCGGTCGCCGGGGCGGTCCTCGCGGACGACGACGGCCGTGTGGGTGACGCCGGGGTGGCGGCCGGCGACGGCCTCGATCTCGCCGGGTTCGATCCGGAAGCCGCGCACCTTGACCTGCCCGTCGGCGCGGCCGGCGATCTCCAGGGTGCCGTCGGCGCGCCAGCGGGCGAGGTCGCCGGTGCGGTACATGCGGGTGCCGCGCGGTCCGTGGGGGTGGGCGAGGAACCGTTCGGCGGTGAGCGCCGGGCGGTGGCGGTAGCCGTGGGCGAGGCCGTCGCCGGAGACGTACAGCTCGCCGGTGACGCCCGGGGGGACGGGCTGGAGGCGGGCGTCGAGGACGTACACCTGGGTGTGGGCGAGGGGCCGGCCGACGGGGACGGTGGCGCGTGCGGTGTCGTCGGCGGTGACCTGGTGGCAGTTGGTGAAGACCATCGACTCGACGGGGCCGTAGCCGTGGACGACGCGGAGGTGCGGGAAGTCCCGGCGGACGCGCAGGAGATGGGCGAGGGAGGGTGCCTCGCCGCCGGTCATGACCTGGCGCAGGGTGCGGAAGACCTCGGGGCGGGTGTCGGCGATGACGGCGAAGAGGCCGGCGGACAGCCAGGCGGTGGTGACGGCGTGGGCGGCGACGAGGTCGGCGATCACGGCGGGGTCGGGGCTCTGGCCGGGGGCGAGGACGCAGGTGCCGCCGTGCAGGAGGGCGGGCCAGAGCTCCAGGGTGAGGCCGTCCCAGGAGACGGGGGCGCACTGGAGCCAGACCTCGTCCGGGCCGAAGTCCACGTACTCCTGGCCGAAGAAGGTGCGGACGGTGGCGCGGTGCGGGGAGGCGACGCCCTTGGGGCGGCCGGTGGAGCCGGAGGTGAACAGGACGCAGGCCAGGTCGTCGGCGAGGACCCGCACGTCGGGGGCGGTGGCGGGGCGGGCGTCGATCAGGGCGCGGTCGGCGGGCGCGTCGGCGCGGACGAGGGTGAGGTCCGGGGGCAGCAGGGCGGCGAGCGCGCCGTGGGTGACGGCGGTGCGGACGCCGGCTTCCTCGACGATGGAGCGGAGGCGGTCCTCGGGGTGGTCGGGGTCGAGGGGGACGTAGGCGGCGCCGCACTTGAGGGCGGCGAGGATGCCGGTGACGAGGTCGGGGCCGCGGGCGACGAGGACGCCGACGGCGTCGCCGTGGCCGACGCCGAGGCCGATGAGGTGGTGGGCGAGGCGGTTGGCGCGGGCGTCGAGTTCGCCGTAGCCGATCCGCTCGTCGCCGGAGATCAGGGCGGTGGCGTGGGGGGTGCGGGCGGCCTGGTCGGCGAAGAGTTCGTGCAGGCAGCGGTCGCGCGGGTAGGGGGCGGCGGTGTCGTTCCAGGTGGTGAGGGTGGTGTGGCGTTCGTCGGCGGAGAGGACGTCGAGGGTGCCGAGGGGGCGGTCGGGGTCGGCGACGGCGGCGTGCAGCAGGCGTTCGAGCCGGGTGAGGAGGGTGCGGGCGGTGGCGGGGTCGAAGAGGTCGGTGGCGCATTCGAGGCCGCCGTCGATCCCGGCCGGGGCGCCAGACTCGTCGTGGGTCTCGGCGAGGGCGAGGGAGAGGTCGAACTTGGCGGAGGTGTTGGTGACGGGCTCGGGGCGGGCGGTGGCGCCGCCGAGGCGTACGTCGGTCTCCTCGGTGTTCTGGAGGACGAGGAGGACCTGGAAGAGCGGGTGCCGGGCGAGCGAGCGGACCGGGTTCAGCTCCTCGACCAGCCGCTCGAACGGCACGTCCTGGTGGGCGTAGGCGGCGAGGTCGGTCTCGCGGACGCGGGCGACGAGTTCGCGGAAGGTGGGATCGCCGGAGGTGTCGGTGCGCAGCACGAGCGTGTTGACGAAGAAGCCGACCAGGTCGTCCAGGGCCTCGTCGGTGCGGCCGGCGACGGCCGTGCCGAGCGGGATGTCGGTGCCGGCGCCGAGCCGGGTCAGCAGGGCGGCCAGCCCGGCCTGCACGACCATGAAGAGGGTGGCGTGGGTCTCCCGGGCCAGGTCGCGCAGCCCCTGGTGGAGTCCGGGCCCGAACCGCACGGGCAGGACGGCGCCGTCGCCGCGGGTGTCGCCGGCGCGGGGCCGGTCGGTGGGCAGGGGCAGGGCGTCGGGCAGTCCGGCGAGGGCGCCGCGCCAGTGGTCGAGCTGCCGGGCGAGGAGGCTGTCGGGGTCGGTGTCGTCGCCGAGGAGGTCGCGCTGCCAGAGGGTGTAGTCGGCGTACTGGACGGGCAGCGGCGCCCAGGAGGGTTCGTCGCCCGCCGCGCGGGCGGCGTAGGCGGTGGCCAGGTCGCGCAGCAGCGGGGTCATCGACCAGCCGTCGGCGGCGATGTGGTGCATCACCAGGAGCAGCACGTGCTCGCCGGTGTCGGCGGTGAGGAGGTGGGCCCGGAACGGGAGTTCGCCGGCGAGGTCGAAGCGGTGGTCGGCGGCGGCCCGGAGGGCGGCGGCCAGTTCGTCGGGGGTGTGCGGGTGGTCGCTGACCGCCAGGTCGGGACGGGCGTCGGCGGCCGGGACGACGGACTGGCGGGGCAGGCCGTCCACCGCCGGGAAGCGGGTGCGGAGGGGCTCGTGGCGGCCGGTGAGGTCGGTGAGCGCGGCCCGGAGGACGTCCGGGTCGACGGTGCCGTCGAGACGGGCGGCGAAGGTGAGGTTGTAGGCGGTGCCGCCGGTGTCGCCCTGGGCGGTGTCGAGGAACCAGAGGCGCTGCTGGGCGTGGGAGAGCGGCAGTTCGGCGGGGCGGGCGGCGGGGCGCAGGGCCGGCCGGGCGGTCGCGGCGCCGTCGAGGCGGCGGGCGAGCGCGGCGACGGTGGGCGCCTGGAAGAGGTCGCGGATGCCGGCCTCGACGCCGAGGGCGGTGCGGATGCGTCCGGTGAGGCGGGCGGCGAGCAGCGAGTGGCCGCCGAGGTGGAAGAAGTCGTCGTCCACGCCGACGTGTGCGACGCCGAGGACCTGGGCGAAGAGGCCGCAGAGGACCTCCTCGCGCGGGGTGCGCGGGGCGCGGCCGCCGGCGGGCGCGCTGGTGTCGGGGGCGGGCAGGGCCTGACGGTCGAGCTTGCCGTTCGGGGTGAGCGGGAGGGCGTCCAGGACGACGACGGCGGAGGGCACCAGGTGTTCGGGGAGCCGGGCGGCCGCGTGGTCGCGCAGCTCCTCGGGGGTGGCGGCGCCGGGCGCGTCGAGGACGGCGTAGGCGACGAGCCGCTTGTCGCCGGGCCGGTC
>NZ_JBHYKM010000212.1:0-5662 GCF_042741435.1 Streptomyces sp. NPDC058955
GAGGGGTGCAGGAGGAGTGGTGCGCGATACTGGGATTGAACCAGTGACCTCTTCCGTGTCAGGGAAGCGCTCTCCCGCTGAGCTAATCGCGCGGGACACACCCCGAGGGGTGCAGGAGGAGTGGTGCGCGATACTGGGATTGAACCAGTGACCTCTTCCGTGTCAGGGAAGCGCTCTCCCGCTGAGCTAATCGCGCGGGGGATCCGAGGATCCAGGACCCGAGGGTCCAGTGGACGATACTGGGATTGAACCAGTGACCTCTTCCGTGTCAGGGAAGCGCTCTCCCGCTGAGCTAATCGTCCTTGGAGGTGGAGACGGGATTTGAACCCGTGTAGACGGCTTTGCAGGCCGTTGCCTCGCCTCTCGGCCACTCCACCAGGAGTGATAACGGGGGTTCGGGAAGATCCCCCACATCGAGCGGACGACGAGATTCGAACTCGCGACCCTCACCTTGGCAAGGTGATGCTCTACCAACTGAGCCACGTCCGCTTGTCGTTTCCGGTCCGCTTGCGCGTCCCGGCGACGTGTTGAACTCTAGCGGATTCCCGGGCCAGCACAAAAACGCGTTTCCGCAGCGTGCTGACCTGCGGGCCCTTCGCGGCGCCCGGCCGGGCCTCTCGGAGGGTTCGAACGGTGTTCACCCGCCGTGTCCCGGAGGTCGCGCGCAGCCCCGCCCGCCACACACCCCCCTGCTCCCGCTCCGGCCGACCTAGACTCGATCCGTGTACGACCTTGCTCCCCTGGCCCGCTTCGGCGGCCTCGTCGCGACCGATCTCCGGGACGTCACCCATGACCCGGAGGCCCTGGACTCCGCGGGCTTCTGGGCCGTCTGCGCCGACTTCGAGGGCCGGCTCACCTGCGCCCGCTTCGGAGACGTCCGCAGGGCGCCGGTGCCGCCCGCCGTCCCCGGCGCCTGGTCCGGGCCCCGGCCCGGTGACTGGACGTCCTCGCTCGACCGCGCCGCGTACACCGCGGGCGTGCGGAAGGTGCGCGAGCACATCGCGCGCGGCGAGGTCTACCAGGCGAACCTCTGCCGGGTGATGAGCGCGCCGCTGCCCGACCCGGCCGCCGCCGACGTGGACGCCCTCACCGCGCTGCTCGCGGCCGGCAACCCCGCCCCGTACGCCGGGACGATCCGGCTGCCCGCGCACGGCGTGGAGATCGCCACCGCCTCGCCCGAGCTGTACCTCCGGCGCGAGGGCGGCCGGGTCTCCTCCGGCCCCATCAAGGGCACCGGCCGCACCGCCGCCGACCTCCTGCCCAAGGACCACGCCGAGAACGTGATGATCGTGGACCTGGTCCGCAACGACCTCGGCCGCGTCTGCGAGACCGGCTCGGTCGCCGTCCCCGCCCTCTGCGAGATCGAGGAGCACCCGGGCCTCGTCCACCTCGTCTCCACCGTCAGCGGGGTGCTGCGCGAGGGCGCGGGCTGGCCCGAGCTGCTCGCCGCCACCTTCCCGCCCGGCTCCGTCACCGGCGCCCCCAAGTCCAGCGCCCTGCGGATCATCGAGGCGCTGGAGACCGCGCCCCGCGGCCCGTACTGCGGCGGCATCGGCTGGGTGGACGCGGACAGCGGCCACGGCGAGCTGGCCGTCGGCATCCGCACCTTCTGGATCGACCGCCCGCAGGGCGTCCTCCGCTTCGGCACCGGCGCCGGGATCACCTGGGGCTCCGACCCGGAGCGGGAGTGGGAGGAGACCGAGCTGAAGGCCGCCCGGCTGGTCGCGATAGCGTCGGGCGCCTATGGATCGGGCGCCCCGGACACGGACGCTCCCGAGGCGAGCGGAAAGGCCATCACTCGATGAAGATCTGGGTCAACGGCGGGCTGTACGACGAGGAGGCCGCCCGGGTCTCCGTGCTGGACCACGGGCTGACCGTCGGCGACGGCATCTTCGAGACCGTCAAGGCCGAGCGCGGCGAAACGTTCGCTCTCACCCTCCACCTGGAGCGGCTCACCCGCTCCGCCCGCGGCCTCGGCCTGCCCGACCCCGACCTCGTCGAGGTCCGCCGGGCCTGCGCCGCCGTCCTGGAGGCCAACCCGATGGAGCTCGGTCGGCTCCGCATCACGTACACCGGCGGCCTCTCCCCGCTCGGCTCCGAGCGCGGCGACACCGGCCCCGGCCTGGTCGTCGCCGTCGGGGAGACCACCCGCCGCGCCGACACCACCGCCGTGATCACCGTCCCCTGGACCCGCAACGAGCGCGGCGCCCTCACGGGCCTGAAGACCACCTCGTACGCGGAGAACGTCGTCGCCCTCGCCCGGGCCAAGGAGGCCGGCGCCACCGAGGCCCTCTTCGGCAACACCGTCGGTCAGCTCTGCGAGGGCACCGGCTCCAACGTCTTCGTGGTCCTCGACGGCCGGATCCACACCCCGCCGGTCTCCTCCGGCTGCCTCGCCGGCATCACGCGCGCCCTCGCCGCCGAGTGGACCGGCGCCGTCGAGACCGACCTGCCGCTCGACGTGCTGGAGACCGCCGAGGAGGTCTTCCTCACCTCCACCCTGCGGGACGTCCAGGCCGTCCACCGCGTGGACGGGCGCGAGCTCACCGCCGCTCCCGGCCCGGTCACCGCCAAGGCGATGCGGATCTTCGAGGAGCGGGCCGCCGCGGACCGGGACCCGCGGCTCGGCTGAATCCGGATGACGGCGGCCCCGCCGGGTGGGTAGAACACCCCTGATGACCACCACCCTGCGGCCGACCGAGCCGCTCCAGCACTCCGCCGACGGCGGCCGCTCGCGCACCTACGACATCTGCGTGAACAGCCGCCGGGTCGGTTCCGTCCATGTCGCCACCGACCCCCACTTCGGGGCCGCCTCGGGGCTGATCGAACGGCTCCGGGTCGACGAGCCGGACCGGGGCCGGGGCCGGGGCACGGTGGCGGCGCTGGCCGCCGAGGAGGTGCTGCGCGGCTGGGGCTGCGGCGACGTGCAGATATCGGTCCCCGCCGACGCGGGCGCCGCGCTCGCCCTGGCCCGCGCCCTCGGCTACACCGAGATCAGCCGGAACATGGTGAAGGAACTGGCCGCCGAGGCGCCCGCGCCGCCGGCCGGCACCGACGCCCGTCCGATGACCGACGGGGAGTTCGCGCAGTGGGAGGCGGCCGCCAGGGAGGACTTCGCCCGCAGCTGGATCGACCGCGGCGTCCCCGAGGACCGGGCCCGCGCCAAGGCCGAGGCCAGCCACCGCGAGCTGCTGCCCCGGGGGCTCGCCACCCCCGGCACCGCGATCCAGGTGGTCCTCGCCGACGGACGGCCCGTGGGCCACGTGTGGACCGGGGTGCGGGAGCTGGAACCGGGGGTGAGCGCCGCGTACGTCTACGACGTGGCGGTCGCCGAGGACCAGCGCGGCAAGGGGTACGGCCGGACGCTGATGCTGCTCGCCGAGCGCGCGGCGCGGGAGGCCGGGGAGGCCCTGCTGGGACTGCACGTCTTCGCGGGCAACACCCCGGCGATCCGCCTGTACGAGTCGCTCGGCTACCGCACGACGTACGTCAACAGCGCCAAGCCGCTGCTCTGAGGCGCCGTCCGGGGCGGGGGCGCCGTCCGGGGCGGGCGGTCAGCCGGCCAGGAGGCGGTCGGCGATCTCCTCGATCCGGGCCCGCAGGCCCTCCTGGCTCTTGCCGCCGTCGAGGCGCTCCCCGCCGATCACGTAGGTCGGGGTGCCGGTGACCTTGAGGGCCTGGCCCTCGGCCTGGTCGGCGTCGACGGTGAGCAGGTGCCGGCCGTCGATCAGGGCCGTGTCGAACTCCTCGGCGTCCAGGCCGAGTCCGGCCGCCACCTCCAGGAGCACCGGCTCGCCCCGGTCGGCGAGGTCGGCGGTCCTGGCCAGCAGCGCCTCCGCGTACGGCCAGCCCTGCCCCTGGTCGGCCGCCTCCTCGGCGGCCTGGGCGGCGGCGTAGGCGTGCTTGTTCTTGGCCAGCGGGAAGTGGCGCAGCTGTACGTCGAGCCGGTCGCCGTACTTCTCGCGCAGGGCGTGGACGTCGTCGAGGGCCTGGAAGCAGTCCGGGCACTGGAGGTCGAACCACGCCTCCAGGACGACCGGGGAGGCGGATGCGGTGGTGGAGTCAGTCATGTCCCGCAGTCTTCCAGGTCTCCCGGCCGGGCCGCCCGGGCCCCCGATCGGCCCCGGCGCGGGCCGGACCGCGACCTGAGGAGGAGATCCCCCGGGGGACGACCCGGAGATCTCCCTGAGACCGGGCCGTGGGCGTGGCCCCGGGCGGCCGGGGCGGTGCAGGATGGAAGGGACGTATCACCCGGGACCTGGAGGACCGCATGCTCGCCGAGACCATCTGTTCCGCGGTGTCCGCGGCGGGCCTGGGGATCGCCGCGATCACGGCCTACCGGAAGAAGTACCTGTCCGCGGCGCGGATCGCCGCGTGGTCGCTGGTGCCGCTCGGCCTGGTGATGACCGGCGCCGTCGAGTGGGCCTTCGACACCGTCTTCAGCCCGGTCGCCTGGGCCGGCTTCGGCGTGCTCGGGGTGGCCTGGCTGCTCCTGCTGAGCGTCCGCGGCGTCGAGCGGCGCCGCGGTGGCCGGAAGGCGGCGGGCGGGGGAGCGGGGCCCGCGGCGGTCGCGCCCGGGGCCTCCGCACCGGCCGAGGGGCGGGAGGCGCTCGCCCGGCCCGCGTCCGGACCGGCGGCCGGCGCCACGAGTGGCGAGGACTTCAGCGACATCGAGGCGATTCTGAAGAAGCACGGAATCTGACCGCTTCTGGCCGTTGCCTGCCGGGCTGCGACCGGGCGGAGCGCCGGAGATCCACGGGAAGGGATGAACCGCCCCTCCGTGGGGCGGTTTCCGGTCTTCCGGGGGCGCGCGGTGCGCGATCATCCCCCCGAGATGCTGGATACCTCGCGGGAACCCGCCCCCGCCTCCGCCGAGTCCGTTCCCGCCGCCGACCCTCCGGTCGACGAACCGAGGGGCTGTCTCTTCGCGCTGTCGCAGCCGCCGCTGATGATCTTCCTGGCGGTGATCGGGGCGCTGCTCCTCATGGCGGCGCTGCACGACCTGTACGTGCTGTGAGGCGTCCCGCCGGCGTCCGCGCGCGGCGCGGGATCAGCCGGCGGCCTCCTTGCGGCGGGCCCGGTAGGCGGCCACGTGGAGCCGGTTGCCGCAGGTGCGGCTGTCGCAGTAGCGGCGGGACCGGTTCCGGGAGAGGTCGACGAAGGCCCGGCCGCAGTCCGGCGCCTCGCACCGGCGCAGCCGCTCGCGCTCGCCCGAGACCACGATGAAGGCCAGCGCCATCCCGCAGTCGGCGGCCAGGTGGTCGGCGACCGAGGCGCCCGGCGCGAAGTAGTGCACGTGCCAGTCGTAGCCGTCGTGGTCGGTGAGCTGCGGGGTCGTGCCCGCGGCGGCCACCAGCTGGTTGATCAGCGGGGCGGCGATCCTGGCGTCGGGGGCGGAGAAGACGGCGGCGAAGCGGTCCCGCACGTCGCGGACGCCCCGCAGGTCCTCCGGGGTCAGTTCGCCCACGTCGCTGATCCGGTGCTCGCGCACGAAGACGCCCAGCGCGGCGAGGTCCGTGAGCGTGTCCTCGCGGTCGCCCTGCGCGGCGGTGTTCATGAGATCGACGACGGTGTCGAGGGCGATCCGGGTGTCGTGGGGGATGAGCACGCTACGCTCCCTGGCCGGGGGGGGGGGGGGCGGGCGCGCGGAGGGGCGCGGAGA
>NZ_JBHYKM010000213.1:0-5651 GCF_042741435.1 Streptomyces sp. NPDC058955
ACCGGCGTCCGACCCGGCCGGGGCGCCGACGGCGCGATGGTCTTCAAGGACATCCCGGCCGAGCTCACGAAGGACGGCGCCGCCGCGTTCGCCGGCTTCTACAAGGAGGGCGACGCCCTCGACGCCGCCACCCTCACCGTGAAGGCCGACGCCCGCCCGACCACCCCGCCCACCACGCCGCCGCCCACCACCACGCCCCCGACCACCCCGCCGACCACGCCTCCGACGACCCCGCCGACCACGCCGGCCCCGACCACCACCGCCCCGACCGGGACCGCGAGCCCGACCGCCACGACGCCCGCCGAGGACCCGGCCGGTGTCGTCGCCGGGCGGCTCACCTGGGGCGTCCTGGAGCGCTGGCGGGTGTACGTCGACGAGCGCTGCGGCGGCACCGTCACCCCGGCCGCCGGCGCGACGACGTCCGGCTCCGCGTACGCCTTCCAGGTCGAGGAGGCCGAGCTCGACGCGGACGCCCGTACCCTCACCGCCTCCTTCACCGGCCGCGTCGACTTCGTCTGCGCCGCGCACGGCATCGACTGGCGGATCGGCGGCGTGAAGCTCACCGCCGACGGCACCACGGGCAGCCTCACCGCCGACGTCACCACCGCCTCCGGCACCAGGAAGGGCGTGCGCTTCGCCGCCCTCGACCTGACGAAGGCCGACTGGACGCCGAAGGACGAGGTCGTCACCCTCGCCGCGCTGCCCGCGAAGCTGACCGCCGACGGCGCCGCCCTCTTCGCCGCCCCCGGCGGTGCCTCGTACTACGACGCGGGCCTCGCCCTCGACCCCGTGACCGTCTCCCTCGCCCTCGACGAGGACGCCGCCCTGCCGCCCGCGACCACGGGCCCGACCGCCTCCACCGGTACGGGCACGACCGGTTCGGGATCCACCGGTACGGGCTCCACCGGTTCGGGCACGACGGGCGCCGGAACCGTCGGCGGCGCGGGCACGGTCGGGGGCGCCGGCACGGTCGGGGGAGGCTCCGGCGCCCTCGCCGCCACCGGCGCCTCGGCGCCCACCGGCCTCCTGGCCGGCGCCGCCGCGCTGATCGTCGCCGCCGGCGGCGCGGTCGTCCTCGCGGCCCGCCGCCGCACCGGCACCGGCACCGGCACCGGCACCGGCGCCGAGAGCTGACCACGCGCACAGGGCCGCACCCCCGGAAACGGAGGTGCGGCCCTGTCGCCTGCCCCTGGATGGTTCAATTCCGCCATGAACACGACTGGCGAGACCGGCACCGAGATCGACGTCCTGCGGGTCTTCTGCGCGGGCGACGGCCGCCACGGCAACGCCCTCGGAGTCGTACGGGACGGGCGCACCCACCCCGACGAGGCGTCCCGGCAGGCGCTCGCGAAGGAACTCGGCTTCAGCGAGACCGTGTTCGTCGACGACCCCGAGCGCGGCCTCGTCGACATCTACACCCCCGGACTGCGGCTCCCCTTCGCCGGGCACCCCCTCGTCGGCACCGCCTGGCTGCTCGACCTGGAGGTGATCTGCCCGCCCGCCGGCGAGGTGTGGGTGCGCGGCGACGGCGAGTTCACCTGGATCGAGGCCCGCGCCGAGTGGGCGCCGCCGCGCACCCTGCGCCAGTACGGCTCCGCCGCCGAGGTGGACGCCTTGGAGGTGCCGCCGCCGGGGGAGTGGGTCTACGCCTGGGCGTGGGAGGAGGAGGCCGCCGGACGGATCCGGGCGCGCGCCTTCCCCGGCCGGGGCGACGGCATCGACGAGGACGAGGCCACCGGCGCCGCGGCCCTGCTGCTCACCGCCGCGCTGGGCCGGGCCCTGAACATCACGCAGGGCCGGGGTTCGCAGCTGCTCACCGCCCCCGGCCCCGACGGCATCGTGGAGTTGGGCGGACGGGTCCGCCTGGAGGGCACGCTCACGCGCTGAGCGGGAACTCGCCCCCCAGCTCGCGGAAGACGGCCGTGTTGAAGGCGAAGGCCCGCTTGCACTCGTCGACGATCCGCTGCTTCTCCAGGTCGTCCGCGTTCACCCCGTCGAGGAGTTCGCGGTAGGCGCGCTTGAACGCCGCCGGGTTGCCGATCGCGTCGAAGACGTAGAACCGCACGCCGTCGCCCTTGCAGTCGAAGCCCCAGGTCCGCTCGGCCTTGTCGCGGATGATCTGACCGCCCGACAGGTCGCCCAGGTAGCGCGTGTAGTGGTGGGCGACGTAACCGGCGGGCCACTCGCGGGCGCACTCGGCGACCCGCGCCGCGTACGCCTCGGTGGCCGGCAGCGCCGTGGCGCCGGCGCGCCACTCCGGGCCGCGCAGATGGGCGAGGTCCGCCTCCAGGGCGGCCGTGCGGAACAGCTCGGGCTGTATGAACGGCCCGGCGACCGGGTCCTCGCGCAGCGCCTCCGCGCCCTCCTCCAGGGCCCGGTACACGAACCACAGCTGTTCGGTGTAGCGGGCGTAGGCGTCCACCCCGAGCCGCCCGCCGAGGAGGTCGCCCATGAAGGACGAGGTCTCCGCCTCCGTGTGCTGCTCGTGCGAGGCCGTGCGGATCAGGGTGGAGAAGGGGGTGTCCAAGGCGTGCCTCCGGGACCGATGGGGCGGGAACCAGTGACGATGGTGCCAAGTTAGGCTTACCTAAGTCAACCGGTTCCCGACGACCTGTCGGTAAAAGATGTACCCCGTGGACGGTCGGGGGAACGTAAGTTCAGGGAAGCGTCAGAATGTCCGCCCCCGTCTCGGTCACCACCAGGGTGTGCTCGAACTGGGCCGTCCGCTTGCGGTCCTTCGTCACCACGGTCCAGCCGTCGTCCCACATGTCGTACTCGTGGGTCCCGAGGGTCAGCATCGGCTCGATCGTGAAGGTCATGCCGGGCTGGATGACGGTCGTGTGGTGGGGCGAGTCGTAGTGCGGGACGATCAGGCCGGAGTGGAAGGACGAGTTGATGCCGTGCCCGGTGAAGTCGCGGACGACGCCGTAGCCGAAGCGCTTGGCGTACGACTCGATGACCCGGCCGATGATGTTGATCTGCCGGCCCGGCTTCACCGCCTTGATGGCGCGGTTCAGGGACTCCCGGGTGCGCTCCACGAGCAGCCGCGACTCCTCGTCGACGTCGCCGCAGAGGTAGGTGGCGTTGTTGTCGCCGTGGACGCCGTCGATGTACGCCGTGACGTCCAGGTTCACGATGTCGCCGTCCCGCAGGACGGTGGAGTCCGGGATGCCGTGGCAGATGACCTCGTTGATCGAGGCGCACAGCGACTTGGGGAAGCCGCGGTAGCCCAGCGTGGACGGATAGGCGCCGTGGTCGCACATGAACTCGTGCGCGACCCGGTCGAGCTCGTCGGTGGTGACACCGGGGGCGATGTGCTTGGCGGCCTCCTCCATCGCCTGAGCGGCGATGCGGCCGGCGATCCGCATCCGTTCGATCGTGTCGGAATCCTGCACCTCGGGCCCCGTGTACGGGGTGGGAGCGGGCTTCCCGACGTACTCGGGGCGGCGGATCGAGCCCGGGACGGAGCGGGTGGGGGAGAGCTCCCCCGGAACGAGAAGCGACTGGCCAGACATGCCAGCGAGTCTAACGACCGCGTCTGGGGCAGCATGGTCCCGAAGGAAGGAGCCGACGACCATGGCCCTGTTCAAGAAGCGCCCGACCGCCAAGCCGGGCGAGTGGTACTACTGCCTGGAACACAAGAAGGTCGAGGAAGGGCCCGAATGCCCGGCGAAGAACCGATTCGGCCCCTACGCCACCCGTGAGGAGGCGTCCCACGCCATGGAGACCGCCCGCGAGCGCAACCTGGAGTGGGAGACCGACCCCCGCTGGCACGACGCGCCCCGCCCGGACGAG
This sequence comes from Streptomyces sp. NPDC058955, assembly GCF_042741435.1. Taxonomy (NCBI): domain Bacteria; kingdom Bacillati; phylum Actinomycetota; class Actinomycetes; order Kitasatosporales; family Streptomycetaceae; genus Streptomyces; species Streptomyces sp. NPDC058955. The sequence goes on from NZ_JBHYKM010000213.1 coordinate 3,796, forward strand.
AGCCAGGACTGACGGCAGGGCCGACGGCGCGCGGCCGGGCCCGTGTCACGCGGTCCCGGCCGTCGCCGTCGCCTCCTGCTGCGCCTTGCGGCGCAGGGCGTCCTCGTCCGTGGCGGAGTCGTACCCGAGCAGCCTGGGCAGCGCCAGGCACAGCAGGCCCACCGAGGCCACACAGGCGACGCCGCCCGCCCAGACGGCGGTACGGGTCCCGGTCCAGCCGGCCATCACACCGGCCCGCACCTGGCCGAGCTGCGGGCCCACGCTGTACGAGAGCACCTCGATGCCCGCCAGCCGGCCGCGCAGCTCCTCCGGGATCGTCTGGTTCCAGATCGTCGAGCGCCCCAGCCCGCTCAGCATGTCCCCGGCACCCGCGAACGCCAGGCACAGCAGCACCAGCCACACGTTCCCGAACCAGCCCGCGCCCGCGATCGCCAGCCCCCAGCCGGCCGCGCCACCGGCCACGAGCAGCCCGTGCCGCCGCACCTTCGACGTCCAGCCGCTGGTCAGACCGAGCACCAGCGAGCCGACCGAGCCCGCCGCGTACATCAGGCCCAGCGACCACGGTGCGTCCAGCTCGTCCGCGAGGAACGGGAAGACCGCGTTCGGGAAGGCGAAGACCATCGCCGCCAGGTCGATCGCGTACGTGCCCAGCAGCACCGGCCGCGACCAGGCGTACCGCGCGCCCTCCGCGATCGACCGCAGCGACGGCTTCTCCGCGTCGTGCGCGGGCGGCGCGGGGGAGAGGCGCCGGCACATCAGCACCGACACCGCGAACCCGGCCAGCGTCACCGCGTACGCCGTGGCGTGCCCCGCGTAGGCCACCACCAGGCCCGCCACCGCCGGCCCCGCGATCGCCCCCAGCTGCCAGCGCAGCGAGTTCAGCGCCGCCGCCGCGGTCTGCTGCTCGTGCGGCACGATCCGGGCGAGCAGCGAGTCGAGCGCCGGCCGCTGGAGCCCCGCGAGCGCGGACACGCCCGCCGCGACCACGTACAGCGGCCACAGCAGCGGCTCGCCGAGCAGCGCGTTCAGGAGCAGCAGCAGCGCGAGCAGGCCGAGCCCCGCCTCCGTGCCGACGATCACCCGCCGCCGGTCCACCGCGTCCGCCAGCGCCCCGCCGTACAGCCCGAAGACCACCAGCGGCACCAGCTCCACCGCGCCCATCGCGCCCACGGCGAGCGGCGAGTCCGTCAGCTCCTTGATCTGCAGCGGCAGCGCGACCATCGCCATGGCACTGGCGAAGTAGGTCACGAGCCCCTGCCCCCACAGCAGCCGGAAGTCCCGGGACGACCGCCAGGGCGAGGTGTCGGGCAGCACGGCCACGAGCCGCGAACGCAAGGAGGAAGAAGCCACGACCCCCCATGCTCCGCCCACCCCCACCCCCGATCAACCGATTTCCCACCACGCGGGCCGGTGCCCACCCTCCCGTCCGGCTACGCGCCGGGCCCGTCTTCCGGGCGGCACCCGTTCGCCACACCCCCGTGCGGGCAGGCGTTCCGCAGGCCGGTGCCCACCCTCACGCCCGGCTACGCGCCGGGCCTGTCTTCCGGGCGGGGCCCGTTAGCCGCACCTCCGTGCTAGCAGGCGTTCCGCGGGGCGGTGCCCACCCTCCCGTCCGGCTACGCGCTGGGCCCGGCCTTCTGGGCGGCGCCGTTCGCCGCACCTCCGTGTGGGCAGGCGTTCCGCAGGGCGGAACGGGTGGGCACACGGAACGGCGCCGCCTGCCGCGCCCAGGCTTCTGCGCCTGAACCCGCACCGGTTGTACGGCTCCGTACGGGTGCGGGTCCAGGCTCGGGGCGCGGAGGCCCCCCAGAGGGTTACGGTTGGGTGGGGGGGACCCACCACCCCACCCCCCCACA
>NZ_JBHYKM010000214.1:0-5539 GCF_042741435.1 Streptomyces sp. NPDC058955
TCTGCGCCGGGTGTGGGGGCGGGCAGGTGGCGCGGGGGGGCGGGTGGGCGCGGAACGCGCGACGCGGCGCCGGGTCGCCCGCGCCGGGGCCGGCGGGCCACGGGCGACCGGGCGACCGGGCGACCGGGCGACCGGCGACGGGACAGCCCCCCACCGGCCGCCGGGAAGGCGTATGCGGACGCAGCCCGCCCGCCGGGCGGGTCAGGCGTCGCCGGAAGGGCGGGTGCTCGCGCGCATGATGAGCTGCGGTTCGACCAGGAGGTGTTCGGCCTTCGTGGCGCGGCCCTCGATGTGGTCCACGAGGAGACCGATGCTCCGGCGCCCGATGGCGGCGAAGTCCTGCCGGACGGTCGTCAGCGGCGGAGGGAAGTACTCGGCCTCGGGGATGTCGTCGAAGCCGGCGACGGCCACCTGCGCGGGGGTGCGGATGCCGCCCTCGCGCAGCGCGCGCAGGACGCCGAGCGCCATCTGGTCGTTGGCGACGAAGACGGCCGTGACCGGCGTCGTGCCGCGGCGGGCCAGCGCGAGCCCCGCGAGCTCCTGCCCCGCCCGGTAACCGGAGAGTGGGCTCCAGTCCCCCGACAGGACGCGCGGCGGCCGGATGCCGCTCTCCTCCAGGACGGCGCGCCAGCCCGCGGTGCGGGCCTCGCTCTCCAGCCAGTCCTCGGGGCCCGCCACGTGCCAGACGTTGGCGTGCCCGGCGGCGAGCAGGTGCTCGGTGACCATGCGGGCGCCGCGCTCCTGGTCGAGGGAGACGCCGGGCAGGTCGAGCTGGTGGCCGCCTTCGACGGTGACCACGGGGAAGGGCGCGTCGAGTTCGGCGAGCGCCTGCACGTGCGAGCGCTGCGGGGTGATGGCGACGACGCCCTCCACGCCCCAGGCCGCGAGGTGGTCGATGGCGTCCCTGAGCCCCTGCCCGCCGCCGCTGCGCAGACTGACGGTCGAGACGAGGTAGCCCTCCTCCCGTGCCGCCTCCTCCAGGCCGGTCAGGGTGCTGGCGGGGCCGTACAGGGCGGTGTTGACGGCGATGACGCCCAGCGTCCTCGTCCGCCGCGTCACCAGGGCGCGCGCGGCGGAGTTGCGGCGGTAGCCGAGCCGCTCGATGGCCAGGGTGACCTGCTCGCGGGTGGCCGCGCGCACGTTGGGGTGACCGCTCAGCACCCGGGAGACGGTCTGATGGGAGACCCCCGCCTCCCGTGCGACGTCGGCCATCGTCGGCGGGCGGACGTCTTCCGCGGGATGGGCCACGTTCGCCTCCCTTCTCCGTGCTCACGGCTGTGTATCGATACGGGAAAAACCTTAGCGCCTCTTGTATCACGCCGTTGTGAGCGCTAACAATCTAGCTCGACCGAGGCGCCGACGCCCCGGTCACCCAGCCGGAACGGCGCCGTCCCGGTGGTGCGAGGACCCGCGCTGCCGTCGAGCCCGTCCCCGGTCGGAGCCGCCCTCGACGACGGGATGGGTAACGCCCATGAAGAAGTTCCGATCCGCATCCGCCCTGCTGGCCGTGACCACCGGCTGCGCCCTGCTCCTGACCGCCTGCGGGCAGAGCGGCGAGGGCGGCAGCCAGGAGGCGAAGGACAAGAAGGACCGCACCATCGGCATCGCCATGCCCACCAAGTCCTCCGAGCGGTGGATCGCCGACGGCCGCAACATGACCGAGAGCCTGAAGAAGGCCGGCTTCGCCACGACCCTGCAGTACGGCGAGGACGACCCCGACCAGCAGGTCGCCCAGATCGAGAACATGATCACCCAGGGCGTCGACGCCCTGGTCGTGGCCGCCATCAACGGCGAGGCCCTGTCCAACGTCCTGCAGCAGGCGGCCGACGCCGACATCCCGGTGATCTCCTACGACCGGCTCATCCTGGGCTCCCCGCACGTCGACTACTACGCCTCCTTCGACAACGAGAAGGTCGGCGAGCTCCAGGCCACGTACATCGTCGAGAAGCTGGGGCTGACGTCGGGCGCGAAGAAGGGCCCCTTCAACATCGAGCTCTTCGCCGGCTCCAACGACGACAACAACACCAAGTACTTCTTCAACGGCGCCATGAAGGTGCTGAAGCCCTACCTCGACAAGAAGCAGCTGGTCGTGCGCTCCCAGCAGACCCAGCTCAACCAGGTCACCACCCTGCGCTGGGACGGCGGGACGGCGCAGAAGCGCATGGACGACCTGCTGACCTCCTCGTACTCCACGGCCCGGGTCGACGCCGTCCTCTCCCCCTACGACGGCATCTCCATCGGCATCCTGTCCGCCCTGAAGTCCGACGACTACGGAAGCGCCGCCAAGCCGCTGCCGGTCGTCACCGGCCAGGACGCGGAGGTCGCCTCCGTGAAGTCGATCATCGCGGGCGAGCAGACGCAGACCGTCTACAAGGACACCCGCGCCCTCGCGAAGGTCGCCTCGGACATGGTCACCGCCGTCCTGGAGGGCAGGAAGCCCCAGACCAACGACGACAAGACCTACGACAACGGCAAGAAGGTCGTCCCGGCCTACCTGCTCGACCCGGTCAGCGTCGACAAGTCGAACTACGAGAAGGTCCTGGTCGAGTCCGGCTACATCGACGCCGGGGCTCTGAAGTGACCTCCCTTCTCCAGATGCGGTCCATCGTCAAGAGCTTCCCCGGGGTCAGGGCGCTGTCCGAGGTGACCCTGTCCGTGGAGCGCGGCGAGGTGCACGCCCTGTGCGGGGAGAACGGCGCCGGTAAGTCGACCCTCATGAAGGTCCTGTCCGGCGTCCACCCGCACGGGACCTACGAGGGCGAGATCCTCTTCGACGGCGAGCCGTGCCGCTTCAAGGACATCAGGGCCAGCGAACGGCACGGCATCGTCATCATCCACCAGGAGCTCGCGCTCGTCCCCTACCTGTCGATCGCCGAGAACATCTTCCTCGGCAACGAACCGTCCCGGCGCGGGATCGTCGACTGGCACGAGGCGCTGCGCCGCGCGTCCGAACTGCTCAGGCGGGTCGGGCTCGACGAGCACCCGGAGACCCGGGTCGCCGACATCGGGGTCGGCAAGCAGCAGCTCGTGGAGATCGCGAAGGCGCTGGCGAAGGACGTCCGCCTGCTGATCCTCGACGAGCCCACCGCGGCCCTCAACGACGAGGACAGCGCGAAGCTGCTGCAGCTGATGCGCGAACTGAAGGACCAGGGCATCACCTCGATCCTCATCTCGCACAAGCTGAACGAGATCGCCCGGATCGCCGACTCCGTCACCATCCTGCGCGACGGGCGCTCCATCGAGACCCTCGACGTCAGGGACCCGGCCACCACCGAGGAGCGCATCATCCGCGGCATGGTGGGACGCGACCTCGACAGCCGCTTCCCCGACCGCACGCCGTACGAGGGCCCGGCCGACGCCGCCCCCGTCCTGGAGATCCGGGACTGGACCGTGCGCCACCCGCTCGACCGCGGCCGCAAGGTCGTCGACGGCGTCTCCCTCCAGGTCCGCCGCGGGGAGATCGTCGGGGTCGCGGGACTCATGGGGGCCGGCCGCACCGAACTCGCCATGAGCGTCTTCGGCCGCTCCTACGGCCGCTACGAGCGGGGCACCGTCCTCAAGGACGGCCGTGAGGTGCAGACGCGCACGGTCCCCGAGGCGGTCGCCCACGGCATCGCGTACGTCACCGAGGACCGCAAGCACTACGGTCTCGATCTCGGGGACTCCGTGAGCCGGAACATCTCGCTCGCCTCCCTCGGCGCCCTCGCCCGCCGCGGGATCGTCGACGCGCACGAGGAGCGCAGGGTCGCCGAACGGTACCGGCGGACGATGAACATCAAGGCTCCGAACGTCCTCGAACCGGTCGGCCGCCTCTCCGGCGGCAACCAGCAGAAGGTCGTCCTGAGCAAGTGGGTCCTCGCCGGACCGGACGTCCTCGTCCTCGACGAGCCGACGCGCGGAGTCGACGTCGGAGCCAAGTACGAGATCTACACCGTGATCGACCGCCTCGCCGCCGAGGGCAAGGCGATCCTCCTCATCTCCTCCGAACTGCCCGAACTGCTCGGCATGTGCGACCGCGTCTACACCATGGCCGCCGGACGGCTGACCGGCGAGGTCGGCCGCGAGGACGCCACCCAGGAAGTGCTGATGCGGCACATGACGCAGGACACCCCCGCACCACCGGCGGTCACCGCAGACCCCGCCCCCAGCGAAGGACACCAGGCATGAGCACCGAAGTCGGCACGAAAGCGACCGCCCCGGCACCCCCGGGCAGCGGATCCCCCTCCACCGGGACACCGGTGTTCCAGGTGCTCCTCGACGGCGTCCGGCGGAACATGCGCCAGTACGGGATGCTCTTCGCGCTCGGCCTGATCGTGCTGCTGTTCCAGATCTGGACGGGCGGCGACCTCCTCCTGCCGCGCAACGTCTCCAACCTGGTGCTGCAGAACAGCTACATCCTCATCCTGGCCATCGGCATGATGATCGTCATCATCTCCGGGCACATCGACCTGTCGGTGGGCTCGCTGATGGCCCTGGTGGGCGGCGTCGGGGCGGTGCTCATGGTCGAGCACCACGTCTCCTGGCCCGTCGCGGTGCTGCTCACCCTGCTCCTCGGAGCCGTCGCCGGCGCCCTGCAGGGCTTCTTCATCGCGTACGTCGGCATACCGTCGTTCATCGTGACCCTCGCCGGCATGCTGCTGTTCCGCGGACTCACGGAGATCTTCCTCAAGGGGCAGACGCTCGGCCCGTTCCCCGACGGACTGCAGAAGGTCGCCAACGGCTTCCTGCCGGAGGTCGGACCGCGGACCGACTACCACAACCTGACCCTGCTGCTGGGCCTCGGCCTGATCGCGTACGTGGTCCTCCAGGAGGTGCGGGACCGGCGCCGCCAGCGGGAGTTCGCGCTGGAGACGCTCCCCACGGGCCTGTTCGCGCTGAAGGTGACGGCGCTGGTCGCCGCGGTCCTGCTCACGACCCTGCTGCTCGCCAGCTACAAGGGCGCCCCCGTGGTCCTCCTGGTCCTGGCCGTCCTCCTCGTCGGCTTCGGCTACGTGATGCGCAACGCGGTCATCGGCCGCCACGTGTACGCGATCGGGGGCAACCTGCCCGCCGCGAAGCTGTCCGGGGTCAAGGACCGGAAGGTGACCTTCGCGGTCTTCCTCAACATGGGGATGCTCGCGGCGCTCGCCGGGCTCGTCTTCGCGGCGCGCTTCAACGCGGCCTCGCCGAAGGCCGGCGTGAACTTCGAACTGGAGGCCATCGCCGCCGCGTTCATCGGCGGGGCGTCGATGAGCGGGGGCGTCGGCACCGTCCTGGGAGCCATCATCGGCGGCCTGGTCCTCGGCGTGCTCAACAACGGCATGAACCTCGTCGGGGTGGGCACCGACTGGCAGCAGGTCATCAAGGGCCTCGTGCTGCTCGCCGCGGTCGGCTTCGACGTGTGGAACAAGCGCAGGGCGGGTGCCTGACACCGCTCGGAACACGGCTGTGGGCCCCCCGCGCCCCCCCCGCGGGCCACCCCCGGGGAGGCGCGCGGCGGAGCGGGGGGGGGCACCCCAGCACCCACAAAAAGCAGTGGGGGTATAAAAAAAAGAAAGAG
>NZ_JBHYKM010000215.1:0-5509 GCF_042741435.1 Streptomyces sp. NPDC058955
GCTGACACCTGTCCTGTCGCGCCCAAGGCGCCGCCGCCGACCGGAACACCCCACTTCGATTTCAACAAACTGTTGACGACGTGTTTCGAGCGAACTTACGCTCCACGGCAAGTCAGCAGCATCCTGCACGGAAAGGCCACCATGTCGAAGCGCGTGCTCACGACCGAGTCCGGCGCCCCCGTCGCCGACAACCAGAACTCCGCCACCGCCGGCGTCGGTGGCCCCCTCCTCCTCCAGGACCAGCACCTGCTGGAGAAGCTCGCGCGCTTCAACCGTGAGCGGATCCCGGAGCGCGTGGTGCACGCCCGCGGCTCCGGCGCGTACGGCTACTTCGAGGTGACCGACGACGTCACTGGCTTCACCAAGGCCGACTTCCTCTCCGAGGTGGGCAAGAAGACGGAGCTCTTCATCCGCTTCTCCACCGTGGCCGACTCGCTCGGCGGCGCGGACGCGGTCCGCGACCCGCGCGGCTTCGCGGTGAAGTTCTACACCGAGGAGGGCAACTACGACCTCGTCGGCAACAACACCCCGGTGTTCTTCATCAAGGACCCGATCAAGTTCCCCGACTTCATCCACTCCCAGAAGCGCGACCCCTTCACGGGCAAGCAGGAGCCGGACAACGTCTGGGACTTCTGGGCGCACGCCCCCGAGGCCACCCACCAGATCACCTGGCTCATGGGCGACCGCGGCATCCCGGCCTCGTACCGCCACATGAACGGCTACGGCTCGCACACCTACCAGTGGACCAACGAGGCGGGCGAGGCCTTCTTCGTCAAGTACCACTTCAAGACGAACCAGGGCATCCGCTCGCTCTCCTCCGAGCAGGCCGCCGAGCTCGTCGGCAAGGACGCCAACTCGCACCAGACGGACCTGCTCCAGGCCATCGAGCGCGGCGTGAACCCGTCCTGGACCCTGTACGTGCAGGTCATGCCGGCCGCCGAGGCCGCCGACTACCGCTTCAACCCGTTCGACCTCACCAAGGTGTGGCCGCACAGCGACTACCCGCTGCAGCGCGTCGGCCGGATGGTCCTCGACCGCAACCCGGACAACGTCTTCGCCGAGGTCGAGCAGGCCGCCTTCTCCCCGAACAACTTCGTGCCGGGCATCGGCCCCTCGCCGGACAAGATGCTCCAGGGCCGCCTCTTCGCCTACGCGGACGCCCACCGCTACCGCCTCGGCGTGAACCACACCCAGCTCCCGGTGAACGCTCCCAAGGCGACGACCGCCGTGAACTACGGCCGCGACGGCGCCATGGCGACCCGCAACGGCTCGCGGTACGACAAGAACTACGAGCCCAACTCGTACCAGGGCCCGGCCCAGACCGACGCGCCGCTCTCCGCGCCGCTCGCGATCCACGGCTGGACCGGCACCCACGCGGCCCCGCAGCACACCAAGGACGACGACTTCTTCCAGGCCGGCGAGCTCTACCGCCTGATGTCGGAGGAGGAGAAGTCCCGGCTGATCGCCAACATCGCCGGCGGCCTCTCCCAGGTGTCCCGCGAGGACGTCATCGAGAAGAACCTCGCCCACTTCGCCGCCGCCGACGCCGAGTACGGCAAGCGCGTCGAGGAGGCGGTCCGCGCCCTGCGCGAGGACTAGTTCTCTCGGATTCCCAGACCGCGTACGGCACCTGACGGGAGGTCAGAGCCGTACGCCGTCCGGAACGCCGGCCCGGATGAGGGGTGGCCGGTGATCCGGACAGCGTGAGGACCGCGGTGGCTCCGAGCCAGTGCGGTGGCCAGGACGCCAGGCCCCCCTTCCAGACCTGAAGGAAGGGACCGGCCGAAGCGTCCGCCGGAGCCGCCGCGGTCCCAACGCCCGCTCCCCCCACGGGAGCCCACAGTCTCCGCCCGGCGGTGCGAACGTCCTGTCGCGCCAGCCTCGCACCGCCGGGCGGTCATCGGACGAGAGCGCGGAACCAGGTTTACGGTCCCTGGTTCCGCGCTCTTTCGTACGTACGCCGCCCCCCGCACCGCATCGTTTCTGCGGTGAACATCCGCGCCCGCTCGGCGGAGCGCACCGCGATTCGGCCCCGTGCGCCCCGTCCCCGGCGCTATCCACCGGTACGTGATCAAGAACCTGATGCGCGGGCTCGTCCCGCTCGCCCTCGTCCTGTCCCCGCTCGCCGCCCCCTCCCCCGCCGCCTCCGCCGGCGTCCAGCTCTTCCCGGACGCGCTCGCCGAACTGACCGAGGCCACCGAGGACTCCGCCGGATACCGGGAGTCGGCCTTCCCGCACTGGGACCAGGGCCTCGACACCGCGGACGCCTGCGACACCCGCGCCGAGGTGCTGCTCGCGGAGGCCGTCGACGCGCCCACGGCCGGCACCGGCTGCGTCCTCACCGGCGGCCGGTGGACCTCGTACTACGACGGCCAGACCGTCACCGACCCGGCGCTGCTCCAGGTCGACCACCTCGTCCCGCTGGAGGAGGCGTGGGCCTCGGGGGCGTCCGGCTGGACGGCGGCCCGGCGGGCGAAGTACGCCAACGACCAGGGCGCCGCGGCGACACTGGTCGCGGTCACCGCCCGCAGCCGGAAGGCGAAGGCCGGGCAGGACCCGGCCGCCTGGGTGCCCGACGGGAACGCGGCCTACTGCCGCTACGTCGGCGAATGGGTGGGGACGAAGCTGCGCTGGGGGCTCTCGGTCGACAAGGACGAGATGGAGGCGCTCAAGCTGTTCGCCGACGGTCCGTGCGAGGAGACGGTCGTACTGCGCTCGACAGCCCCGCGGTGAGGGCGGCGGTGACGGCGAGCGAGACCACCGCCAGGAGGGCCATCGCCGTCGCCGGCGAGGTAAGCTGCGCGAGACCGCCCGCCAGGGCCGCGGCGAGGCCCTGGCAGGCCAGCATCCCGGAACCGTGCAGGCCGAGCGCGTGCCCGCTCGACTCCTCCGGGACCAGCGCCAGCAGCCGCTCCTGGTAGAGCAGGCTCGCGCCGTAGCCGACCGCGGAAACCGCCACGGCCGCGCCCGCCGCCACCGGAGGCAGCCCCGTGCCCAGCGCGAAGAGCAGGTACGGGGCGGCCAGCAGGGCCTGGAGGGGCGCGGCCAGCCGCACCCGCAGCCGCGCCGGCACGAACCGTCCGAGGACGGTGTCCCCGGCGAGCATGCCGGCGGCGCCGCAGACGAAGAGCAGGGCGGCGCGGTCGGGGTCGTACGCCACGAAGAGCGCCTCGCAGCCGACGACCAGCCCGTTGGGCACCCACAGCGCCAGGTAGAGGAGCCGGCGGTGCCGGTCGGCGAGCAGCCGGGCGTTGGTCCGCCAGGTCCGGGCCGCCGAGATCCGGCCGCCGGCACGGGGCGGGCGGGCGGTGAGCCCGCCGCGGTAGAGGAGTCCGGCGAGGAGGTAGAAGGCGGCGCCGACGAGGAGGGTGCCGCGTGCGGAGAGCACGGCGAGGAGCACGCCGCCGGTGGCGAAGCCGGCGATCTGGAAGAAGCCGGCGGACATGTTCAGCACCGAGCGGCCGAGCAGATAGCGCTCCCGCGGCAGGATCTCGCCGAGCAGCCCGTACCGCACGCCCCCGCCCAGCGATCCGACGGCGCCGAGGACGGCGAGCAGCCCGAACGCGGCGCCGAGCGGCAGCCCGGGCACGGCCTGGAGGCCGGTCCCCGCCGCGAACACGACGGCGACGACGGTGAGCGCGGTACGGGGCGGCAGCCGGTCGGCCGCGGAGAGCAGGGTCATGGCGCCGAGCAGCTGGGCGAGCGAGGGCCCGAACATGGCGAGCGCGCTGAGCAGCGGGGACCCGGTGGAGCGGAACACCAGCGTGGCGAGCCCGAGCCCGGTCACGGTCTGGGCGGCGGTCTGCGCGGAGCCGGCGAGGAAGAGGGGCGTGAACTCGGGGGTGCGGAACAGGTCGCGGTAGCCCGCCTGAGCGGGCGCCTCGGAGGCGGAGAGGGACATGCCGGGGATTCTGGGGAGGCCGGGACGGGCGCCGGTACTGTTTCGCGGGTCGGCGAAACAGTGGGCGCCGGGCGGGTGGTCGGCGAGGCTCGTCCCGGAGGGCGAGGCTCGTCCCGGGGGGGCGAGCCGAGGACGGACAGCGACGGGCGGGGACGGACGGGGAGGGCCGGGCATGGGGTGGTGGCGGATCGGGGCGGACACGCTCGCGGGCGGCCGGTTCGTGGTGTCGCCGCTCGCCGAGACCGTCGCCGCGCTGAAGGCGCTGCACGCCGGGCGGGCCGGGCACCCGGGCGAGCGGAGGTGGCTGGCGGAGCACCTGCCGGCCTACCGGGCCCGGATCACGGCGGAGCCGCTGGACGGGCTGCTGGTGCGGGCGGCGATCAGCCCCACCTGGAACGCGGACTTCCTCACGCCCACCCCGCTGGGCGAGGGCGAGCGGTGCTTCGAGGAGGAGGTGGCGGTGGTCCGCGCGACCGGACAGCCGGCCGCCCTGGCCGACCTGGCGGTCTCGGCCGGCGGCGCGGTGCCGGAGCCGCTGGCCTCGGCGCGCGATCTGCCCGGCCGCCTGGCGGAGTTGCTGACCTGGGTGTGGCGGGAGACGGTGCTGCCGGAGTGGCCGCGGCGGCGCCGGGTGATGGAGGCCGATGTGACGGCCAGGACCGCGCGCCTCGCACGCGACGGCTGGGCGGCGGCGCTGGACGAGCTGTGCCCGGGGAAGATGCGGTGGCTCGGGAACGGCAGGCTCCAGGTCAACGCCCGTGACTATCCGCCGCGTTCGGTCGAGGGCGGCCGGCTGCTGCTGGTGCCGGTGACGCCGAAGACCGGCTGGGTGTCGTGGGACGCGGCGCGGGAGGGGGAGGAGCGGTACGCGATCGTCTACCCCTGCGCGGGGGTTCTGGCGCACGGGGCGGGCCCGGCGGTGCCGGAGGCGCTGGGCGCACTGCTCGGACCGGCCCGTGCGGGGGTGCTGCTGCGCCTCGAAGTACCGCTCTCCACCAGCCAGTTGGTGGCACTGACGGGCCAGGGCCTCGGGTCCGTGGGCCGCCATCTGAAGGTGCTGCACGAGGCCGGGCTGGTGCGCCGGAGGAGGGCGGGCCGTTCGGTGCTGTACGACTGGACGGAGGCGGGTGCGGTGCTCGTGCGGGCGCAGGCGGACGGAGCCTAGAACCCGGCCCAGGAGCGCAGGCGTGCGTCGAGGACGACGTCGTGCCGGAGGGCCGCGAGGGCGGCCGGGTCGACGCGTACGCCCTGGTCGGCGAGGATGCCGGCGAGGGCGGCCCAGTGGGCCTCGGCGGCCTCCTCCTGGGTCTGGTCCCCGTAGGGCTCGTCGGGGCCGACGACGGTGCGGGCGGTCTCCTCGACGGACTCCACCGTGAGGTGGTCCCTCACCGCGGCGCCGCCGACGACGCTCTCGGCCCAGCCCCGGTCGTCGAGGAGGACGAGGGCGCGGCCGTCGGAGAGTTCGGCTTCCAGGCGGGCGGAGACCGACAGCTGCCGGTCGGTGGTGCGGGCCTCGACGAGTGCGGCGTGGGTGACGAGGCGAAGGGGGGTGGCGGAGGTCATGGGTCCACGGTAGACGCCGCGTGGGCCCCCCGGTTGGTCGCGGCC
>NZ_JBHYKM010000216.1:0-3519 GCF_042741435.1 Streptomyces sp. NPDC058955
GTGACGGCGAGGACGCCGCCGGGGCGCAGCACCCGGGCCGCCTCGGCGACGATCTCCCCGGTGAACGGCACCAGATGGAGCAGCCACACCGCGCAGACCGCGTCGAGGCTCGCGTCGGGGAACGGCAGCCGGCGGGCGTCGGCGCGGACCACCCGGCCGGGGAGCCGCCGGCCGGCGGCCCCGAGCAAGGCGTGGGCGGCGTCGGCGCCGAGGACGCGCAGCCCGGGCCGGGCGATCCGCTCGGTGACGAGGCCGGTGCCGCAGGCGAGGTCGAGGAGGGTGCGGGCGCCGGGCGGCAGCAGCCGCAGCACGGCGCCGGCCGCCGCCTCGGCCCGGGGCACACCGCCCCGGGTCTCGTCGTAGTGGGCCGCCTCGGTCTCGTAGTCGAGCAGGGTGTCCGCCATGGGCGACAGCCTACGGAGCGGACGGTGGGTCAGTGCGCCCCGTGGCCGGGGGCGATGGCCTCGACGCGCTGGGCGAGGCCGAAGTCCTTCTCGGTGAGGGCGCCGCCGGCGGAGTGGGTGGAGACGGCCAGGGCGACCGAGTCGTAACCGAGCGTCAGATCCGAGTGGTGGTTCAGCTCCTGCTGGATCTGGGCGACGTGGACGACGAGCGCGGTGGCGGCGAAGTGGTCGGGGAGCCGGTAGGAGCGGACCAGGCGCGCGTCCTCGACGGACCAGCCGGGGAGCTCCCGCAGTCGGTCCTCGATCTCCTTCTGCGACAGCGGCTGCGTGGGCACGGGGGTGCTCCCTCCGGTCGGTGGTGCGCGGGGTGGGGTACGTGGTGCGGGCGGTGGTCCCCGGGGGGAACGTACCCGGTCACCCCTCTGGGATACCGTCTGCGCATGACAACAGTCGTGAGCGACACGGGGGTGGGACCGCTGCTGCGCGGCTGGCGCGAGCGGCGGCGGCTGAGCCAGCTGGAGCTGGCGCTGCGGGCGGATTCCTCGGCGCGGCACATCTCCTTCGTGGAGACGGGCCGGTCGCGGCCGAGCGAGGAGATGATCCTCAGGCTCGCCGAGCACCTGGACGTGCCGGTGCGGGACCGCAACGCGCTGCTGCTCGCGGGCGGTTACGCGCCCCGGTACGCGGAGTCGACGCTGGACGCGCCGGAGCTGGAGACGCTGCGGGACGGCCTCGCGCGGCTGCTCCGGGGGTACGAGCCGTACCCGGCGGTGGTGGTGGACGGTTCGTACACGGTGGTGGCCGCCAACCGGGCGATCGGGATGCTCCTCGACGGGCTGCCGGAGCATCTGCTGACGCCGCCGATGAACGTCATGCGGATCACCCTGCACCCGGAGGGCCTGGCGCCCCGGATCCGCAATCTGCGCGAGTGGCGGGGGCATCTGCTGGCCCAGATGGAGCGTCAGATCGCCTTCGCCCGCTCGGACGCGCTGCGGGCGGTGTACGAGGAGGTGACGGCGTATCCGCTGCCGGAGCCGGCGGGTGGCGGTGCCGCCGAGGACACCGAGGACCCGGAGCCGTACCCGTACTTCGCGCTGCCGCTGCGGATCGAGCACGACGGGCGGGTGCTGTCCTTCGTGTCGTCGATCTCGACGTTCAACACGCCGATGGACGTGACCGTCGCCGAGCTGGCCATCGAGACGATGCTCCCGGCCGACCCGGCGACGGTGGAGTACCTGCGCTCCCTCAGCGGGTGACGGCCCGCAGCGCGGACCACTGGAGGACGGCGAAGCCGGCGACGGTGCCGGCCTGCATCGGGGTCCAGACGAGGCCGGCGGTGGTGGGGTCGAGCCAGGCGGCGAGGGCGACCAGGCTGAGGACGGCCCACAGCAGGTTGGCGTCGACGACCAGCTTCACGGCGAGCGCCGGGGGCGCCGGGCGGCTCGCGAGCCAGGCGACGCCGGCGGCGAAGGCGGTGAGGAAGAGGCCGAGTCCGAGGAGCAGGGCGGGGTCCACGCCGAGGAGTTCGCCGAGCGGGCCGGAGGCGAGGGCGTAGGCGAGGCCGTTGGCCCCGGTGACGACGGCGTCCAGGGCGAGGAACCGGCGGACCATGGACTGCGGCTGGGTGGTGCGGGCGAGACCGGCGAGCAGGGCCTGGGACATGGCGGATCACCCTCCTGAGGGGGTCGTTCGTGCGCTGGGGAGCCGGTGCCCGGGCGGAGTGCGCCGCCCGGGTCCCGGTGGTTCAGAGCTTGCCGCCGGGGGCGGGTGCGGGTCGATTACCCGGGAGGTCATGCCGGAGTGCGGACTCCTCCGGCGCGGGCCGGGCGGCGTGTGTAGGGTGCGCGCCGGGCGGCGCGCGCCGCCCCGTCACGGGGAGGACACGCGGATGGCGCGGGACAGACGGCGGGCCGGCCTGGTGGCCACGGGGGACGATCACGCGGTGACGCCCGCCGAGCTCTTCTTCGACCTGGTGTTCGTGTACGCGATCACGCAGGTCACGGCGTTGATGGCGGCGGCGCCGTCGCCGGTGCGGATGGCCGGCGGCATGGTGGTGCTGGCGCTGCTGTGGTGGTGCTGGTGCTGTTTCGCCTGGCTGGGCAATGTCGTGCGGGCCGATTCGGGCGGGCTGTTCGGGGTCCTGGTGACCGTGATGGCGGTCGTGCTGATCGTGTCGTTCGTGGTGCCCGAGGTGTTCGCGGACGCGCCGGGCGGGCTGCCGGCGCCGCTGGTGTTCGTGCTCTGCTACGGGGCGGTACGGGTGCTGCACCTGGTCTCGTACTGGCTGAGCGCGCCCGGCGACACGGCGTTGCGCCGGACCCTGCGGCGGACCGCGCTGCTGTCGGTGCTGCCGCCGCTGGTGCTGCTGTTGATCGGTTCGGCGTACACGGGCCGGGCGCAACTGCTGCTGTGGCTGGGGGCGGTGGCGGTGGACTACGGCGGGATCTACGTCACGGGTTCGTCGGGCTGGCGGGTCAACTCGCCCGGGCACTTCGCCGAGCGGCACGGGCTGATCGTGATCATCGCGCTGGGCGAGTCGATCGTGGCGATGGGCGTCGGCGTGTCGGGCTTCCCGCTGACGGTGGCGGTGCTGGGCGCGGCGACGGCCGGGCTGCTGCTGTCGGCGGGTCTGTGGTGGCTGTACTTCCGGCAGTTGGGCGAGGGGGCGGAGCACCGGCTCGCGGCGCTGGACGGCGACGACCGCACCCGTTTCGCCCGGGACGTGTACACCTTCCTGCACCTGCCGCTGGTGGCGGGCGTGGTGCTGTGCGCGCTCGGCATGAAGAAGGTCCTGCAGCAGGTCGCCGACACCGGGCACTACGGGCTCGCGGAGCCGTTGCACGGGGTGGTGGCCTGGTCGCTGACGGGCGGGGTCGGCGTCTATCTGCTGGGTGCGGCGGCGATCGTGCGGCGGACCTCGGGCCGGCCGCCGGTGGCGCTGGTGGCGGGCGGGGTGTGCGGGCTGCTGGCGGGGCCGCTGGTGGGGCTCGTCCCGGGGCTGGTCGCGCTGGTGGCGCTGGCCGTGGCGACGGTGGGGCTGCTGGCCGTCCACGGGCGGCGGGGCGCGGGCGCTCCGGCCGCCGTCGCGGAGGCGTGACGGCGGCTCAGTAGGCGG
>NZ_JBHYKM010000216.1:3528-5478 GCF_042741435.1 Streptomyces sp. NPDC058955
CCGCAGCCGCCCCCCCCGGGGGCGCCGCTGCCGCCGCGGGCGGGGGGGGGCGCGGCGCGGCCCCCCCCCGCGGGCGGCCGGACGCGGCCCCCGGGGTCGCGGGCCCCGGCGCCGTAGCGGTGCCCGTGCGGGGCGTCGACGCCGTAGGAGACGGCCATGTCGACCGAGGTCTGCCAGAAGGTGACGAAGGGGAACCAGCGGATCTCGGGGGTGATGTCCGGGCCGAGCGGGTCGGAGAGCCAGGCGGGCCGGTCGAGCAGGAGGGCGGGCGACCACCAGACGACGGGGTCGGAGGCGTTCTGGAGGTAGACCACCCGGGGGTGGCGCCAGGCGGCGGCCGGGCGGGCGAGGTCGGCCGCCGGGAACTGGCCGAAGCGGACGCGGCTGCCGCCCTCGTACCGGGGGCGCCAGACCGGGCTGCCCGGGTCGCGGTCGCGGCGGATCTCGCGGGAGATCGGCGAGAAGTCGGGCGGGCCCATGAGCAGGGCGCCGTCGGTGCCGGCGAGGAGGGCGTCGACGGTGCCGAAGGAGGCTTCGACGGCGTAGGCGCCGAGGCTCTCGCCGGTGACGACGAGCTTCGGCCTGCGGTCCGCGGGCAGGGTGTCGAGGCGGGCCCGGACGGCGTCGAGGAGGGCGCGGGTGGCCCGGCCGGCCTTCTCCTTGTCGACGAGGAAGGAGACCCAGCTGGGCAGGTACGAGTACTGGACGGCGACGATCGCGGTGTCGCCCCGGTACATGTACTCCAGGGCCTCGGCGACGTTCGGGTCGACCCAGCCGGTGCCGGTGGTACCGGCGACGGCGAGGACGGCCCGGTCGAAGGCGCCGGTGCGGTCGAGTTCGCGGACGGCGAGGGCGGCCTGGGCGGCGAAGGGGCGGTCGTCGGCGAAGGCGACGGGCGGGGTGGACGGCACGTACACGCGGACGGGGTCCCGGGAGGGGCGGCCGCTCCAGGCGGTGAGCGCGGCCCGGCTGGGCGTGGAGCCGGTGAAGTTGCGGCCCTCGTAGCCGAGGGAGTCCCAGCCGAGGAGGGAGCCGGGGCCGCCGGAGACGTGGCGGGAGACCGGGCGCTCGACGCCGGCCTTGGTGCCGCCGTTGGTGGCGGCGGCGATGCGGTCGGCGAGGTCGACGATCCCCCGGTCGTAGACGATGTCGCGGACGCCGACGAGGACGGCGAGCGCGGTGAGGAGCGCGCCGGTGGCGTAGGCGACGGGCCGGGGCAGCAGCCGGCCGAGCAGCCGGATCAGGGTGACGGCGCCGAGCCGCACGAGCCGGGCCAGGAGCAGCGCGAGGGCCAGGAGCGCGAGCGCGATGAGGGCGATCATCGGGGTGTGCCAGGTGAGCGAGGGCGGCAGGTCCTGGAGGACCCGCAGCCGGCGCTGCATCCGCGCGGACTCGGAGATCAGCCAGATGCTCGCGAGCGGCGCGAGCAGCCAGTACGCCTGCCAGCAGCGGGTCCGGATCCGCTCGCCGGGGAGGCGGCGGACGACGGCCCGGAAGAGCCAGGCGAGGGTGGAGCCGAGGGCGTAGCCGATGGCGGCGGTGATGCCGCCGACGACGCCCTGGAGGTACCAGGGGCGGGGCACGAGGGAGGGGCTGAGGCTCGACCAGAAGAAGACGGTGGCGAGGAGGAGCGCGGTGAGATCGGGCCAGCGCCGGACGCGGTACGCGGGGCTGGGCCGGTCCCAGTACGGGCGCCGCGCGAAGGCGAGGCACCGCCGGGCTGCTCCGGCGGCGGCGCCGGGGGTGCGGGTCTCGGTGTCGGGGCCCGGGTCGGAGGGTGCTCCGGCGGACCGATCGGGGCGGGTGTTCCGGTCGGTCGAGGTCACCCGGTCAGCGTCGTACGGACGGACGGGCGGGCGCAATCCGGATTCTCCCCTAGTGGGGACGGGGCCGGCTCTGCGGGACGGGGCCGCCCGCCCGGCGCGGGCCGGGCGGCCGGCGGTGCGGCGG
>NZ_JBHYKM010000217.1:0-5402 GCF_042741435.1 Streptomyces sp. NPDC058955
TGGGGGGGTGGGGGTGTGTGTGTGCGCGGGGGGCGGGGGGGCGGCGGGCGGGGGGGCGCCGCGGGGGGGCGGGGGGGGGGGGGGGGGGGGCGGCGGGGCGCCGCCCCCCCCCCCCGGACCCGGTCTCCGGGGCCGCGGGTGGGGTGGGGGTGGCGGTCATGGTGTCTCCCTCGCCTCGCCGTCGAGGGCGCGGGCGATGCGGTTGGCGGCCAGGACGGTGGCCGCGAGGGTGAGTCCGGGCAGGGTGGTGAGCCACCAGGCGGCGGCGAGGTAGTCGCGTCCGGAGGCGACGAGCGAGCCCCACTCGGGTTGTGGCGGGCGGGCCCCGTAGCCGAGGAAGGACAGCGAGGACACCTGGAGGACGACGGCCCCGAAGTCGACGGCGGCGTAGACGAGGACGGGTGCGGCGGCGTTCGGCAGGACGTGCCGGAACAGCACGGCGTACCAGCGCACGCCGCCGGCCCGCGCGGCCTCGACGTACGGGGTGCGGGCGACCCGCCGGACCTCGGTGCGCATGATGCGGGCGAACATGGCGACGCTGGTGACGCCGACCGCGACGGCGACCTCGACGGTGCCGAATCCGAGGGCGGTCACCAGGGCGAGGGAGAGCAGCAGTCCGGGGACGGCGAGCAGGACGTCGGTGAGGCGCATCAGGGCGTCGTCGGCCCGCCCGCCGAGGTAGCCGGCGAGCAGGCCGACGAGCGAGCCGGCGACGAGGCCGACGGCGACGGCGAGGCCGGTGGCGCGCAGGGTGAGCGCGCTGCCGTGCACGACGCGGGCGTAGAGGTCGCGGCCGAGCTGGTCGGTGCCGAAGGGGTGGTCGGCGCTCGGGGGCAGCAGCCGTTCGCCGGGGACGCCGGCGAGGGGGTCGCGGCCGGTGAGGAGTGCGGGGAAGAGCGCCGCGGCGAGGACGACGGCGATCAGCGCCACGGACAGCAGGAGTCCTGGCCTGGCCCGCCAGAAGGCCGCCGCGTGGCGGGCGCGCGAGCGAGGGGCGGGCGGTGCGGGCGGGCCGGCGGCGTCCCCGGCGGTGACGGTGGCGAGGTCGGTCACGCGGTCACCGCCGGGCGGTCCGTCGCCCCGACGCGGGGGTCGACGATCGGGTGGACGAGGTCGACGACGAGGTTGGCGGTGACGTACACGACGGCTCCGAGGACGACGAGCCCCTGGACGACGGGGATGTCCTGGGTGGTGACCGCCGTCGCCGTGAGCCGGCCGACGCCGGTGCGGGCGAAGACGGTCTCCACCACCACGGATCCGGCCAGGACCCCGCCGGTGAGGACTCCGGCGACGGTGAGCGGCGGGGCGAGGGCGTTGCGGGCGGCGTGCCGGAGGTGGACGCGGGCCCGGCCCGCGCCCTTGGCGCGCGCGGTGTCGATGTACGGCTCCGCCAGCGCGGTCCGCAGGCTCTTGGCGAAGACCTGGGCGACGAGTCCGGAGGCGGGCAGGGCCAGGGTCACCGAGGGCAGGATCAGCGCGTTCCAGCCGTCGTTGCCGAAGGCGGGCAGCAGCCCCCAGCGGAACGAGACCAGCTGCACGAGCAGCAGCCCGACCCAGAAGGTGGGTGCCGACACCCCGGCGGCGGGCAGGGACAGCAGGAGCTGCCGGAGCCAGCGCCGTCGGGTATAGGTGCCGAGCAGGGCGATCGCGGCGCCCAGCGGCAGGGCCAGCAGGAGGGTGCCGCCGGCGAGCTGGAGGGTGGCGGGCAGGGCGTCGGCGATGAGCTCCGTCACGGGCCGTCCTCCGTGCACGGAGGTGCCGAAGTCGCCGTGGACGGCCTTCCAGAGCGCGGTCGCGTACTGCTCCGGCACCGGCCGGTCGAGCCCGAGGCGGTCGCGCAGCGCGGCGATCTGCTCCGGGGTGACCGAGCTCGCGTCGCCGCCGCCCGCGGCCATGATGGTCACCGGGTCGCCGGGCAGCAGGTAGAGCACGGCGAAGGAGACCGTGTACGCGGCCCACAGCACGAACACCGCCTGGGCCAGGACGCGCGGGAGGCGGCGCTTCACCGGTGTGCCTCCGTGCCCGTGGGCCGCGCGGGCGTGTGCCGGGCCGTCACGACAGCCACGCGTCGTGGAACTGGAGGCGGGAGGAGGCGTCGAACGTCAGGTCGTGCACCGTCCGGGAGAGGGCGACGACGGTGGTCATCTCGAACACCGGGATCTGGTAGCCCTGTTCGAGGATGCGGCGCTGGGCCGCGGCGACGTGGGCGGCGCGCCGGGCGGGGTCGACGGCGGCGGCCTGGGCGTCGAGGTCCCGCTGGAGCGTGGCGTCGCTGATGCGGGAGAGGTTGAGCAGCTTGGCGGAGAACGCGGTGCGCAGGATGTCGGGGTCGGTGCGGGTGCCGTTGCCCCAGGCGAGGTCGTAGTCGCCGGCGCCCCGGGCCTTCTGGTAGTCGGCGATGGACAGGACGCTCAGGGTGAGCTGGATGCCGGCCTTCCTGACCTGCTGCTGGATCAGTTCGAGCGCCGACTGGTTGGGGCCGAAGTTGGTGCCGAGGATGACCTTCAGTTCGAGGCGGCGGCCGTCCTTGACGCGGATGCCGTCGTCGCCCGCCCGCCAGCCGGCCGCCTCCAGGAGGGAGGCGGCGCGTGCGGCGTCGTGGGTGAGGAGAGCGCGGTTGTCGCGGTATCCGTCGGTCGTCCCGGCGAGGGAGCTGGTGGCGGGGCGGTAGCTGGAGCTGAGGACGGTGTCGACGACCTCGTCGCGGTCGACGGCGGCCTGGAGGGCGCGGCGGACGGCGGGGTCCTTGGCGACGGGGCGGGCGGTGTTGGCGCTGAGCGCCACGGGGACGCCGGGGTTGGCGCGTCCGATGACGGAGACGCGCTGTCCCCGGAGCAGGGCCTCGTCCTGTGGTGCGACGCCCGCGACCGCGTCGACCTGGCCGGAGGTGAGGCTGCCGGTGCGGACGCCGGACTCGGGCACGACGCGGAAGGAGACGCCGTCGAGGCGGGCGGCGCCGGGGCTCTTCCACAGGGGGGAGCCCCAGGCGTAGTCCTCGCGCCGGTCCACTTCGACGGAGGTGTCGGGGGTGTAGGTCGTGAGGGTGAAGGGGCCGGAGCCCACCAGGGGGCCGGTGCAGCGTTCCTCGGGGGTGCGGCGCAGGGTGGCGGGGGCGAGCAGGCCGAGGGTGGGGGTGGAAGTGGCCTGGAGGAACTGGGCGTTGGGCCCGTCGAAGGTCACTTCGACGGTCTGCGCGTCGACCACTCGGGTGGCCCGGTAGCCCTGGAGGAACCCGGAGCCGAGGATCGATCGGGCGCCCAGGGCGTGGACGGCGTCGAAGTTGGCCTTGACCGCCTTCGCGTCGACCGGGGTCCGGTCGCCGAAGGTGGCGCCGGCGCGGAGCCGGAAGGTGAACCGGGAGGCGTTGTCGTCGACTTCCCAGGAGCTGGCGAGCCAGGGCACGATCCGGCCGGTCTTCGGGTCCTGGTCGGTGAGCGAGTCCACCAGGCCGCGGGTGACGTACATGGCGTCGTTGGTGGCGGCCTGGTGCGGGTCGACGCAGGTGGGGTCGGAGGAGAGCGCGAAGGTGAGGCGGCCGCCGGACCGCGGTCCGGCGGCGTCGCCGTCGGAGCCGGAGGCGCTGCAGGCGGCGAGCGGCGGTGCGAGGAGCAGGACGGCGGCGAGGGCGGCGAGGCGTCTCGGGCCGGCGGGGCGGCGGAGAGGGGTGCGGTCGGCGGGCATGGCGGTGTGGCTCCTGTCGTGCGGGCGGAGTGGTGGGACGGGGAGGCGTGGGCGGAACGGGGTCCGTGGGCGGAAGGGGGCCGGTGGGGGCTGTCTCAGGTGCGGCCGAAGCGGAATCCGACGCCGCGTACGGTGACGATCCAGTCCGGGGCCCCCAACTTGGTCCGGATGGCGCTGACATGGGTGTCGATGGTGCGGCTGGCCCGGGCGTCGGGCGCGTAGTCGCCGCGGTAGCCCCACAGGTCGGCCATGAGCCGGGCGCGGGAGTGGACGGTGTGGGGTTCGGCGGCGAGGCGGTGCAGCAGGTCGAACTCCTTGCGGGTCAGCTTGATCAGCCGTCCGTTGAGCCGCACCTCCCGGGTCGCGGGGTCGATGCACAGCGAGCCGCGGGCCAGCACGGACGGCGTGCGGCGGGACGACGCCTGCGCCGGCCGGGTCCGGCGGAGCACGGCCTCGATGCGGGCGATGAGTTCGCGCGGCCCGTAGGGCTTGGCGAGGCAGTCGTCGGCGCCGGCCTGGAGGCACAGGACCCGGTCGAGTCCGCGGTCGGCGGAGGCGAAGGCGATCAGCGGGATGTCGCTCGTGGCGCGCACCGCGCGGCACACCTCCAGACCGTCGATGTCGGGTAACCGCAGATCGAGGAGGAGCAGATCGAATTCTTCGTGCAGGTCGAGGGCTTCGGCTCCTGTCACACATTTCATCGCATCGAATCCATGGCGTTTCAGTTCGTCGCTGATGAATGAGCTTTCAGCCGGATCGGAATCGACCACCAGTGCATGCATCCATTCCCCCGGTTTCATGCCCGGTCGTACGACTTTGCAGCCTGACAGTGCCTGGCGAGTCGTCACAACCCCGGGCTCGGTTAATTCACAAGCCTGTAAAGACGGCGGGGAGCGACGTCGGTGGCGCTCCGTGCCCGGTACGGACACAGGTACCGAGGCTAGGCAGGCCGCGGGCTTCCGGCAGTGACCGGGGTCACAGGCCCGGGGTTTCCGGGGCCGGTCCGGGAGATTTGCAGTTCCTCTGACATTCGCTTGCCGATTTCTTTGCACGGCCCCGCTCGTTGACTTTCGCCTCACACGTCCTTTTGCCGGTCCTGGGAATCTCGGGTTGAAAACGCCGGACGGGCGGGCCGACGATATTCATGGCCTTCCGGCGGGCCACCCGAAAAGGGCGGCACCCGCCGGCCCGGGCCGTGAATCCCGCATCGGCCGCCCGAGAGTTGTGAGAGGAGACCCGGATGGACGTGTCCGTCGTCGTCGTGGGGGCGGGGCCCGCCGGCCTGGCCCTCGCCGGAGAGCTTCGGCTGGCCGGTGTCGGTGTCGTCGTACTGGAGCGGCTGGCCCGCCCCACCGGGGAGTCGCGCGGGCTGGGGCTGACGATCCGCACGATGGAGACGTTCGACCAGCGCGGTCTGCTGCCCCGCTTCGGGGAGCAGGCGACCAGCCCGCAGGGCCACTTCGGCGGCATCCCGCTGGACTTCGGTCTGCTGGACGGCGCGCACAAGGCGGCCAGGACGGTCCCGCAGTCGCTCACGGAGAGCGTGCTGGAGTCCTGGGCGCGCGAGCTGGGCGCGGACATCCGGCGCGGTCACCGCTTCGTCGGTCTCGACGAGCGGGCCGACGGCGTGCGGGTCCGCGCCGAGGCCCCGGACGGGCCGCTGACGCTCACCGCCCGGTACCTGGTGGGCGCGGACGGCGGACGCAGCGCGGTGCGCAAGG
>NZ_JBHYKM010000218.1:0-5131 GCF_042741435.1 Streptomyces sp. NPDC058955
TCTTGCATCAGTTTCTCCCGGCATGACCCACGTTTCTCGACCGGGACACGACGGCCCCGTCGATCCCGGTCGGCCGGCCGATCGCGAACAAGCGGGTGTACGTGCTCGACGAGCGGCTGCGACCGGTCCCGGTCGGAGTCACCGGCGAGCTGTACATGGCCGGCGTCGGTCTCGCCCACGGGTACCTGGGCCAACCCGCCCTGACCGCGGAGCGGTTCGTCGCCCACCCGCACGGCGCCCCGGGGGAGCGGGTCTACCGCACCGGCGACCTGGTGCGGTGGCGTGCCGACGGGGTCCTGGAGTTCCTGGGCCGCGCCGACGGGCAGGTCAAGATCCGCGGCTTCCGCGTCGAGCCCGGCGAGGTCCAGGCCGCCCTCATGACCCACGAGGACGTCCGCCAGGCCGCCGTCGTGGTCCGCGAGGACCGGCCCGGCGACAAGCGCCTCGCCGCCTACCTGGTCGCCGAGCCCGGCACCGTACTCGACCCGGACGCCGTCCGGTCCCACGCGGCCGGCCGGCTCCCCGAGCACCTCCGGCCGAGCAGCTTCACCGTCCTGGACGCCCTCCCGCTCACCCCGAACGGCAAACTCGACCGGCAGGCGCTGCCCGTCCCCGCGCTCGCGCCGCCGTCCGGCGGCCGGGCCCCGCGCACCGCGCAGGAGAAGCTCCTCTGCGACCTCTTCGCCGAGGTCCTCGGCGCCGAACACGTCGGCGTGGACGCCGACTTCTTCCACCTCGGCGGCCACTCGCTCCTCGTCACCCGCCTGATCAGCCGCGTCCGCGCGGTGTGCGACACCGAACTGTCCATCAAGACCGTGTTCGAAGCGCCCACGCCGGCCGCCCTGGCCGAGCGCCTGGACGGCGCCGAGAAGGCCAGGCCCGCCCTGCGGCGCCGGTCCCGCTCCTGAGGAGAATCCATGATCCCGTTGTCGTACGCCCAGCAGCGGCTGTGGTTCCTCAGCCGCACCCAGCCGAACCCCAGCTACAACATCCCCCTCGCGCTCCGGCTGCGCGGCCCCCTCCGCACCCACTCCCTGCGCCGCGCCCTGCACGACGTGCTCGCCCGGCACGAGGCCCTGCGCACCCGCTTCCCGGAATCCGAGGACGGCGTGCCCCGGCAGGAGATCCTGCCCGCCGAACAGGCCGACACCGTCTGGGAGCCGGTCGCCACCGGACCGGAGGGCATCGACGCCGCACTGGCCGGCGCCGCCCGCCACGTCTTCGACCTCACCACCGAACTCCCGGTCCGCGCCACCCTGTTCACCGTCGACGCCGACCACCACGTGCTGCTCCTCGTCTGCCACCACATCGCCGCCGACGGCTGGTCCCTCGGCCCGCTCGTCCGCGACCTGGCCGCCGCCTACACGGCCCGCGCCGCCGGACGGGAGCCCGCCTGGCCCGAACTCCCGGTGCAGTACGCGGACTACACGCTGTGGCAGCAGGACGTCCTCGGCCGGGAGGACGACCCGGAGAGCGTCGCGTCCCGCCAGCTCGCGCACTGGCGCCAGGCCCTCGCGGACCTCCCGGAGGAGCTGGCCCTGCCCGCCGACCGCCCCCGCCCGGCCGTGCCCGGCCACCGGGGCGACGCTGTGCCGCTGGCCCTGGGCGCCGCCGTGCACCACCAGGTCGTGGAGCTGGCCTGGTCGTGCGGCGCGACGGTGTTCATGGTCTGCCAGGCGGCGCTGGCCGGGCTGTTCACCCGGCTCGGCGCCGGGACCGACATCCCGCTCGGGACCCCCGTCGCCGGCCGCACCGACGAGGCCCTCGACGACCTCGTCGGCTTCTTCCTCAACACGCTCGTCCTGCGCACCGACACCTCCGGGGACCCCACCTTCCGCGCCCTGGTGCGACGGGTCCGCGACACGGACCTGGAGGCGTTCGCGCACCAGGACCTGCCGTTCGAGCGGCTGGTGGAGGAGCTGAACCCGGCCCGCTCCCTCGCCCGCCACCCCCTCTTCCAGGTCCTCCTCGTGAAGAAGGACCCCACCGCCTCCGGCCAGGCCGAAGCCATGCACGGCCTCGCCACCGAGGTCGTCCCCGTCGGCACCTGGGTCGCCAAGTTCGACCTGACGGTGGGCATCGAGGAGCGGTACGACTCCGAGGGGCGGCCCGCCGGCATCGACTGGACGCTCGGCTACGCCTCCGACCTCTTCGACCACGCCACCGTGGAGCTGCTGGCCCGACGGCTGTCCGTCCTCCTCGCCGCCCTCGCCGGCGACCCCGACCGGGCCCTCGGCTCCGTGGACCTCCTCACCGACGAGGAGCGGCGCCGGCTGCTCCCCGCACCGGGCGACCGCCGCCCGGTACCGTCGCCCGGCCGCGTCGACCGGCTCTTCGAGGCCCAGGCCGCCCGCACCCCCGAGGCGACCGCCCTCCTCTTCCGGGACGAGGCCGTCAGCTACGGCGCCCTCGACGCCCAGGCCACCCGGCTCGCCCACCGCCTCCACGCCCACGGGGTGCGCGCCGGGGACATCGTCGCCGTCCACCTGGAACGCGGACCCGACCTCGTCCGCGCCCTGCTCGCCGTGCTCAAGGCCGGCGCCGCCTACACCCTGCTCGACCCGGACTTCCCCGCCGAGCGGCTCTCCGCCGTCCTCGCCCGGACCCGCGCCACCGCCGTCGTCACGGCCGTGGACGTACCGGAATGGCTCGCCGCCACCGGCGTCCCGCCGATCCACCCGCAGGACCCGGCGACGGCCGGGACCGCCGCGGACGCCGCCGGACCCCTCGCCCGCCCCGACAGCGCCGAGGCGCCCGCCTGCGTCATGTTCACCTCCGGCTCCACCGGCGTCCCCAAGGGCGTCGTGGCCCCGCACCGGGCGCTCACCGGCACCCTCACCGGCCAGGAGTACGCCCCCTTCGGCGCCGGCGAGACCTGGCTCCAGGCCGCGCCCATGTCCTGGGACGCCTTCGCCACCGAACTCCTCGGCCCGCTGCTCCACGGCGGCCGCGTGGTGCTCCAGCCGGGGCAGCGCCCCGAACCGGACGCCATGGCCGCCCTCGTCGCCCGGCACGGCGTCACCGTCCTCAAGGCGTCGGCGAGCCTCTTCAACCACCTCCTCGACGAACACCCCCAGGCGTTCGCCGGACTCCACGCCGCCATGACCGGCGGCGAGGCCGCCTCCACGGCCCACGTCGCCCAGGTCCTCGACCGCTTCCCGGACGTCCGCGTCACCAACGGCTACGGGCCCGCCGAGAGCATGGGCTTCACCACCACCCACACCATCACCGCCGCCGACCTGACCGGCGCCCCGATCCCCATCGGGACGCCCGTCCACGGCAAGCACGCCCTCGTCCTCGACGACCGGCTCCGGCCGGTGCCGCCCGGCGTGCCGGGCGAGCTGTACCTCTCCGGCACCGGACTCGCCCTCGGCTACCTCCACCACCCCTCGGCCACCGCCGAGCGGTTCGTCGCCCACCCCCACGGCGCCCCCGGGGAGCGGGCCTACCGCACCGGCGACCTCGTGCGCCGCCGGGCCGACGGCGTCCTCGAATACCTCGGCCGCGCCGACGACCAGGTGAAGATCCGCGGCTTCCGCGTCGAGCCCGCCGAGATCGAGACCCACCTCACCGCCCACCCCGACGTCCGCCAGGCGGCCGTCGTGGTCCGGGAGGACCGCCCGGGCGACCGGCGCCTCGTCGCGTACGTCGTCCCCGTCCGCCCCGGCACCGCCCCGGCCGGCCTGCGCGCCCACACCGCCGCCCGCGTCCCCGACCACCTGGTGCCGTCCGCGTTCGTCACCCTGGACGCCCTGCCGCTCACCCCCAACGGCAAGCTCGACCGCCGTGCCCTGCCCGCCCCCGCCCTCGCGGCCGGCACCGGCCACCGCGCGCCGCGCACCCCCCGCGAGGAGATCCTCTGCGGCCTCTTCGCCGAGACCCTGGGCCTCGCGGACGCCGGCATCGACGACGGCTTCTTCGACCTCGGCGGCCACTCGCTGCTCGCCGCCCGGCTGATCACCCGCGTGCGGGCCGCGCTCGGCGTGGAGATGACGGTCCGCGACCTGTTCCAGGCCCCGACCCCCGCCGGTCTCGCCGACCGGCTCGACTCCGCCGCCCGGGCCCGGCACGCCCTGCGCCCGGCGCCCCGCCCCGAGGCGCCGCCGCTGTCCTTCGCACAGCAGCGCCTCTGGTTCTTCAGCCGGGTCGAGGAGAGCCCCCTCTACAACGTGCCCTTCGCCCTCCGGCTGCGCGGCCCCCTGGACCGCGGGGCGCTCCGCGACGCGCTCGCCGACGCGGTCCGCCGGCACGAAGCGCTCCGCACCCGCTTCCCCGAGTCCGACCACGGCCCCTGGCAGGACGTGCTGCCGGCCGAAGAGGCCGAGGTGCCCTGGGAGTTCGCCGCCACCGACGCGGACCGGCTCACCGACGACCTCAGCGCATCGGCCCGCCGGCCCTTCGACCTCACCAGCGGACTGCCCCTGCGCGCCGCCCTGTTCACGCTCGGCGACGACGACCACGTCCTCCTGCTCGTCCTCCACCACATCGTCTGCGACGGCTGGTCCATGGGCGTCCTCGCCCGCGAGGTCGCCGACGGGTACACGGCCCGCGCCACGGGCCGGGACGCCGGCCGCCCCGAACTGCCCGTGCAGTACGCGGACTACACGCTCTGGCAGCAGGACGTCCTCGGCCGCGCAGACGACCCCGACAGCCTGGCCGCCCGCCAGCTCGCGCACTGGCGCCAGGCCCTCGCGGACCTCCCCGAGGAGCTGGCCCTGCCCGCCGACCGCCCCCGCCCGGCCGTGCCCGCCCACCGGGGCGACGCGGTGCCGCTGGCGCTGGACGCGCAGGTCCACGGCCGGGTGGTCGAGCTGGCCCGGTCGTGCGGCGCGACGGTGTTCATGATCTGCCAGGCGGCGCTGGCCGGGCTGTTCACCCGGCTCGGCGCCGGGACCGACATCCCGCTCGGGACCCCCGTCGCCGGCCGCACCGACGAGGCCCTCGACGACCTCATCGGCTTCTTCGTCAACACCCTCGTGCTGCGCGCGGACACGTCCGGGGACCCGTCCTTCCGCGCCCTGGTGCGCCGGGTCCGGGACACGGACCTGGAGGCGTTCGCGCACCAGGACCTGCCGTTCGAGCGGCTGGTGGAGGAGCTGAACCCGGCCCGCTCCCTCGCCCGCCACCCCCT
>NZ_JBHYKM010000219.1:0-4919 GCF_042741435.1 Streptomyces sp. NPDC058955
GTGGCAACGAGCATGTTGCACTGGAACAGTATTTCTGCAGCTCAAGCCCCGGATTTCATTGCAATGAAAGCTGGATTGATGCAACGGCATATGCCGGAACGTTGCAATGGAGGGACGGTGAACGCTATGCTGGCGGCGTATCCGGTGCCTACGAAGGGAGATCGCGATGCCGGGAGGCAGACTCACCCAGCAGGAACGTCAGCAGATCGCGCTGGGACTGGGCGACGGACTCGCCTACGCGGAGATCGCCAGGCGTCTCGACCGCCCCACCTCCACCGTCACGCGCGAGGTCATGCGCAACGGCGGCCCCACCGCCTATCGCCCCGACCTGGCCCACCGCGCCACCGAGACCCGCGCCCGGCGGCGCCGGACGACCGGCGGTGACGCCCGGCCCGCCGCGCGGGCCGACGGGCGCGACGCGACGGCCGTGCGCGACTACGAGGAGGCGTTCGCCACCGTCTTCATGCAGAGCGGCCTGCCCCGCATGACGGCCCGCGTCCTCGCCGCCCTCTACGCCACCGACGCCGGCAGCCTCACCGCCGGCGAACTCGGCGAACGGCTCCAGGTCAGCGCCGGGTCCATCTCCAAGGCCGTCGCCTTCCTGGAGAGCCAGAGCCTCATCCGCCGCGAGCGCGACGACCGGCGCCGCGAGCGGTACATCGTCGACGACGAGCTCTGGTACCAGTCGATGATCGCCGCCGCCAAGGCCAACGAGCAGATGGTCGAGATCGCCCGGCAGGGCGTCGCCGTCCTCGGGGCCGGCACCCCGGCCGCCGCCCGCCTGGAGAACGTCGCCCGCTTCATGGACTTCGTCAGCGAGGGGATCGTCCGCGCCGCCGAACAGGCCCGGGAGATCCTGCTGACCAAGCCCGCCGAGCCCGCGGAGCCGACGGAGCGGGGGTAGCGCCCGTCGCCCCGGGCGCGCCGGGATCCACTCCGTATCTGACCTTCCGTCAGAATGGAACGTGTTCTACTCTGCGCGCCATGGGCATCGCCATCACGCACGAACAGCGGGACCTCGCCCGGTCCGTCCGCGCCTGGCTCACCCGCGCCGCACCCCCCGAGGAGCTCCGCCGGTGGCTCGACGCGCCCGAACCGCCGGCCGGCCGGCCCGGACACTGGGACGCCGCCGCCGCGCAGGGCCTCCTCGGGATCCACGTACCCGAGGAGCACGGAGGCGGAGGCGGCGGCCTCGACGACCTCGCCGTCGTCGTGGAGGAGACGGCCCGCGCCCTCCTCCCCGGCCCCTACCTGCCGTCCGTCCTCGCGGCCGAACTCCTGCACCGCGCGGGCGAGTCCGGCGCCCTCCTCGCCGACCTCGCCGAAGGGCGCAGGATCGGCGCCGTCGCGCTCGGCGGCACCGGTACGCTCACCGCCGTCCGCACCGACACCGGACACGTCCTCGACGGCACCGCGCCCCCCGTCCTCGGCGCCGCCCAGGCCGACCTGCTCCTCCTCCAGGCCGCCACCGCCGACGGCACCGTCTGGCTCGCCGTCGACGCCCACCCGGACACCGGCCCCACCGTCCGCCCCCACGCCTCCGCCGACCCCACCCGGCCCACCGCCGAGGTCACCGCCGCCGCCCTCCCCGTGCCCGCCGGCCGGACCCTCGCCCTCGACACCGGGCTCGCCCACGACCTCGCCGCCGTCCTCTTCGCCGCCGACGCCTGCGGCACCGCCGCCCGCGCCGTCGAGACCGCCGCCGAACACGCCCGCACCCGCGAACAGTTCGGCCACCCCATCGGACGGTTCCAGGGCGTCAAACACCTCTGCGCCGACATGCTCGTCCGGCTCGAACAGGCCCGCGCCCTCACCTGGGACGCCGCCCGCGCCGTCCACGACCCCGCCCGGCCCCTCGTCGCCGCCCTCGCCGCCGCCACCGCCCTCGACGCCGCGTACAGCTGCGCCAAGGACTGCATCCAGATCCTCGGCGGCATCGGCTTCACCTGGGAGCACGACGCCCACATCCTGCTCCGCCGCGCCCTCGTCGCCCGCCAACTCCTCGGCACCGGCGACCGGTTCCGGCTCAACGCCCTCCGGCACGCCGCCACCGGACTCCGCCGCGGACTCCGCCTCGACCTGCCGCCCGCCGCCGAGCCGTACCGCGCCGCCGCCCGCGCGGCCCTCGCCCCCGCCACCGGACTCGACCCCGCCGCCGCCCGCCGCGCCCTCGCCCCCACCGGCTACGCCGCCCCGCACCTTCCGGAGCCGTACGGCCTCGGCGCGGGCCCGCTCCAGCAGCTCGCCGTCCAGCGCGAACTCGACGAGGCCGGGATCACCGTCGCCGGACTCGGCATCGCCACCTGGGTCGTCCCCTCCCTCCTCGCCCACGGCAGCCCGGAGCAGCAGGAACGCCACCTCGGGCCCACCCTCCGCGGCGAACAGCGCTGGTGCCAGCTCTTCTCCGAACCCGAAGCCGGCTCCGACCTCGCCTCCCTCCGCACCCGCGCCGAACGCACCGAGGACGGCCGCTGGCGGATCACCGGCCAGAAGGTGTGGACGAGCGCCGCCCAGGGGGCCGACCACGGCATCCTGCTCGCCCGCACTGACCCCGACGCCCCCAAGCACCGCGGCCTCACCTACTTCCTCGTCGACATGAGGAACACCCCCGGCATCGACATCCGCCCCCTCAAGGAGATCACCGGGGACTCCCTCTTCAACGAGGTCTGGTTCGACGGCGCCGTCCTCCCCGCCGACGCCGTCGTCGGCGAGGTGAACGACGGCTGGCGCGTCGCCCGCAACACCCTCGGCAACGAACGCGTCCACATGGCCGACCAGGTCGTCTTCGACACCGGCCTCGAAGCGCTCATCAAGGCGTCCGCCGAGGCCGACGGCTCCGTCCGGGCCCGCACCGGCGCCCTCCTCGCCGAGGCCCACGCCCTCGCCTGCATCGGCCTGCGCACCACCCTCCTCCAGGTCTCCGGACTCGAACCGGGCGCCGGCGCCAGCGTCCGCAAGCTCGTCCAGACCCTCCACCAGCAGAAGACCGCCGAACTCGCCCTCGAACTCCTCGGCCCCGACGGCGCCGTGTGCGAGGGCCCCGGCACGGCGGCCGTCCACGGGCTCCTCATGTCCCGCTGCCTGACCATCGCCGGGGGCACCACCCAGGTCCAGCTCAACGTCGTCGCCGAGCGGCTGCTCGGCCTCCCCAGGGACTGAGAGGGCACGCCATGAAGTCGTACATCGTCGGGGTCGGCATGACGAAGTTCGAGAAGCCCGAGACCCGCGACTGGCAGTACTGGGACATGGCCCGCGAGGCCGGCACCGCCGCCCTCGCCGACGCCGGGATCCCCTACGAGCGGGTCGAACAGGCCGCCGTCGGCTACTGCTTCCAGGCGTCCACCGCCGGCCAGCGGGCCGTCTACGAACTCGGCCTCACCGGCCTGCCCGTCTACAACCTCAACAACAACTGCGCCACCGGCTCCACCGCCCTCATGACCGCCCGCCAGTTCGTCGAGGGCGGCCTCGCCGACTGCGTCCTCGCCCTCGGCTTCGAGAAGATGAGCCGCGGCTCCCTGGGAGGCGGCTCCGGCGCGGGCGACTTCGCGACTTCGCCCGTCGCCCGGCACTACGGGATCATGGCCGCCGCCCACGGCTTCGAGGCGTCCCCGCCCACCGCGCAGATCTTCGGCAACGCCGCCCGCGAGCACATGGAGCGGTACGGCACCACCGAGGCGCAGCTCGCGGCCGTCGCCGCCAAGAACCACCTCCACTCCTCCCGCAACCCCAACGCCCAGTTCCAGGACGTCCACACGGTGGACGAGGTCCTCGCCGCCAGGACCGTCCACCGGCCCCTCACCAAGCTCCAGTGCTCGCCGACCTCCGACGGCGCCGCCGCCGCCCTCGTCGTCTCCGAGCGCTTCGTCGCCGAACACGGCCTGGAGGAAAGGGCCGTGGAGATTGCCGGCCAGGCCATGACCACCGACACCGGCGAGTCCTTCGCCTCCGGCTCCTGCATCGACGCCGTCGGCCGCCCCATGTCCCGGGAGGCCGCCCGGCAGGCGTACGAGCGCTCCGGGCTCGGCATCGAGGACGTCGACGTCGTCGAACTCCACGACTGCTTCTCCGTCAACGAACTCCTCACCTACGAGGCCCTCGGCATGTGCGAGGAGGGCGCCTCCGGCAAGCTCGTCGAGTCCGGCGCCACCACCTACGGCGGCCGCTGGGTCGTCAACCCCTCCGGCGGCCTCATCTCCAAGGGCCACCCCCTCGGCGCCACCGGCCTCGCCCAGGCCGCCGAACTCGTCTGGCAGCTCCGCGGCGAGGCCGCCGCCCGGCAGGTCCCCGGCGCCCGCGTCGGCCTCGCCCACAACATCGGCCTCGGCGGCGCGGCGGTGGTGACCCTCCTGCGCAAGGCGTAGGACTTTCTTCCCCCCGACTTCCCCGGAAAGACCGGTTCCTTCCCTCATGTACGGGGTGGAGCCGGTCTGCGACCATGACACGCATGCCGCAGACCGACTCCGCCACCGGATCCGCCACGACCCGCCCCTCCATACGCGCCGTCCGCCCCTGGCTCGTCGTCCTCATCGCCTGCGCCGGGCAGTTCCTCGTCGTCCTCGACGTGTCGGTCATGAACGTGGCCCTGCCCTCCATGAAGGCCGACCTCGACCTGAGCACCCTCGGCCTCCAGTGGGTGCTCAACGCCTACGCGATCGCCTTCGCCGGCTTCATGCTCCTCGGCGGACGGGCGGCCGACCTGTACGGGCGCAAGACCATGTTCCTGGCGGGCCTCGGGCTCTTCACCGCCGCCTCGGTCGTCGGCGGCCTCGCCCCCGAGGGCGCCTACCTCATCGGCGCCCGGGCCGCCCAGGGCCTCGGCGCGGCCGCGCTCTCCCCAGCCACCCTCACCCTCGTCACCGCCGCCCTAGCCACCCTCGCTGACGGCATCGGGCAAACCGAGATATCCGGCTGGACATCAG
>NZ_JBHYKM010000220.1:0-4746 GCF_042741435.1 Streptomyces sp. NPDC058955
GGCGCACCCCGCTGTTCCGGAAGGTCACTTGGCCGGGTCGACCTGGAAGATCCTCGCCATGTCGTCGAGGACGAGGTCGGCGCCCTGGAGGGAGACGGAGGTCATCCAGATCTCGTCCTTCACCTCGTGGACGTCGCCGCTCCGCACGGCGCCGAGGCGCTTCCACAGCGGGTTGGCGAGGAACTTCTCCTTGTGCTCGTCGCCGCCCGAGAAGGAGCTGTAGAAGACGACGTCGGCGTCGGCCTGGGCGATCTGCTCCTCGCTGATCTCCAGGTTGAAGTTCTCCGGGTCCCGCTGGTTCTCGGGCCGGGCCAGGCCCATGTCCTGGACGATGATGCCGCTGAAGCTCTTCGGCAGGTAGATGCGGGTCGGGCCGTCGACGAAGCGGACCAGCGAGACGGTGGGGTTCTTCTTCTTGGCGTTGATCGCGTCGCCGATCTTCTTCGCCCGGGTCTCGTACGCGGTGAGCTTCGCCTTCGCCTTCTCCTCCTCGCCGAGCGTCTTGCCGAGGAGGGTGATGTTGTCCTTCCACAGCGGGCCGGTGGTCTTCACGAAGACGGTCGGGGCGATCTGCTTCAGCTGCTCGTACAGGTCCTCGTGGCGGACCGTGGCGGAGACGATCAGGTCCGGCTTGAGGGCCGCGATGGCCTCCAGGTTGGGGCTGTCGAGCGGGCCGACGTCCTTGGTGTCCTTGACCGCGTCGCCGAGGTAGGGCGGGAAGTCGTCCTGGTCGCGGTAGGAGCCGATGCCGCCGACGAGCGTGCCGTCGAGGGCGACGACGGCCTCGACGAGGCTGTTGTCGAGCGCCACGATCCGCTGCGGCTTGGCCTCGATCTCGGTGCTGCCCTTGTCGTGCTGGACGGTACGGGGGAAGCCGGCGGCCTTCTCGGCGGCGGCCGTCGTGCCGTCGGAGGCCTTCGGGTCGGAGCCGCCCGAACCGCCGCAGGCCGACAGGCCCGTGGCGAGGACCGCGGTGAGCAGGAGCGCGCCGATCCGGCCACGGCGGGCGGGGGTGCGGGTGAACATGGATCTCCCCGGGACAGTTGAGTTAGGCAAGCCTTACTTAAGAACGGGGTGAGCATAGCTGTACGCCGCACAGGAAAACCACAGGGGGCGGCCGGAAGTGACTCCTTAGGCATGGCTAACCTTAGCTGCGTGCCCGTAACGTCCTCCGCGAAGCGCGCGGAACTCCCCGCCCTCAAGGCCCCGCCGCCCCGCCGCCCCGCCGTGCGATGCGCCGTACCGGCCGTGCTGTTGGCCGCGCTCGTGGTCGTGAGCTGCGCCTCCCTCGCGATCGGCACCAAGGCCGTGCCGCTCGGCGACGTCCTCGCCGCGCTCGGCGGCGGCACCGACGGCGACGCCGTGGTCGTACGGGAGTTGCGCATGCCGCGCACCCTCCTCGGCCTCCTCGTCGGCCTGGCCCTCGGCGCCGCCGGCGCGGTCGCGCAGGAGATCACCCGCAACCCGCTCGGCGACC
This sequence comes from Streptomyces sp. NPDC058955, assembly GCF_042741435.1. NCBI lineage: Bacteria > Bacillati > Actinomycetota > Actinomycetes > Kitasatosporales > Streptomycetaceae > Streptomyces > Streptomyces sp. NPDC058955. The sequence continues at coordinate 1,478 of NZ_JBHYKM010000220.1, forward strand.
CCGGCCTCATCGGCGTCAGCGCCGGCGGCGCGTTCGCCGTCGCCGCGAGCATCGGCCTGCTCGGGCTCACGAGTTCGTACCAGTACGTGTGGTTCGCCTTCCTCGGCGGCGCCCTCGCCGGACTCCTCGCGTACCTCGTCGGCGGCACCGGCTACGGCGGCGCCACCCCCGCCAAACTGGCCCTCGCCGGCGCCGCGGTGACCGTCCTCCTCGACGCCTTCACCAACACCCTGGTCCTGCTCGACATGCGCACCCTCGACCAGTACCGCTACTGGGCGATCGGCTCCCTCGCCGGACGCGACGCGTCCATCGCCCTCCAGCTCCTGCCCTTCGTCGTCGTCGGCCTCGTCATGGCCCTCGCGCTCAGCGGCCGGCTCAACGCCCTCGCCCTCGGCGACGACCTCGCCACCACCCTCGGCACCCGGGTCCGCACCACCCGGGCCCTCGGCGGCCTCACCGTCGTCGTCCTCACCGGCGCCGCCGTCGCCGCCGCGGGCCCCGTGACCTTCGTCGGCCTCGTCGTCCCGCACGTCGTCCGCGCCTTCACCGGCCCCGACGCCCGCTGGCTCGTCCCCTGCTCCGCCCTCGGCGGCGCCACCCTGGTCCTCGCCGCCGACGTCGTCGGCCGCATGGTGGCCCGGCCCGGCGAACTGGAGGCCGGCGTCGTCACCGCCCTCGTCGGCGCCCCCTTCCTCGCCGTCCTCGTCAAGCGGGGCAAGCTGAAGGAGCACACGCGATGAGGTGGGAGTTCGGCCCCTTCGGCATCCGGCTGCGCCCCCGCGTCGCCGTCACCGCCGCCGCCCTGACCCTGGCCGGCTTCGCCGCCCTGGTCGCCTCGGTGTCCCTCGGCACCTTCGCCATACCCGTCGGCGACGTCCTGGGCGCCCTGTTCGGCACCGGCACGGGCGACGCCGACCTGATCGTCCACCAGCTCCGGCTGCCCCGGGCGCTCACCGCCCTCCTCGTCGGAGCCGCCTTCGGCGTCGCGGGCGCCGTCTACCAGGCCGTCACCCGCAACCCGCTGGCCAGCCCCGACCTCATCGGCATCTCCGCCGGAGCCGGCGCGGGCGCGGTCGGCGCCATCCTCGTCGGCGGCGTCACCGCCGCCGGAGCCGGCACCTTCGCCGCCGTCCCCTTCGGCGCCCTCACCGGAGCGCTCGTCACCGCCGCCGCGATCTACCTGCTCGCCTGGCGCGGCGGCACGATCACCGGCTACCGCTTCGTCCTCGTCGGCATCGCCGCCAACGGCACGCTCGCCGCCCTCACCCGCTGGATGCTCGCCCGCGCCGACATCGACCAGGCGTCCCGCGCCATGGTCTGGCTCACCGGCAGCCTCAACGGCCGCTCCTACGAACACGTCCGGTGGATCGGCCTCGCCCTCCTCGTCCTCGTCCCCCTCACCGTCGCCCTGGCCCGCTCCTACCAACTGCTCCAGTTCGACGACGACACCGCCCTCGGCCTCGGCATCCCCATCGGCCGCGCCCGCATCGCCCTGCTGCTCCTGGCCACCTGCCTCGCCGCGCTCGCCACGGCCGCCGCCGGACCGGTCGCCTTCATCGCCCTCGGCGCCCCGCAGATCGCCCGCCGCCTCGCCGGCACCCCCGGCATCCCGCTCGTCCTCAGCGGACTCACCGGCGCCGTCCTGCTCCTGCTCACCGACCTCGCCGCCCGCCTGGTCTTCTCCCCGACCGAACTCCCGGTCGGCATCGTCACCGGCGTCGTCGGCGCCCCCTACCTCTTGCTGCTGCTCGCCCGCGCCAACCGCGCCGGAAAGGGAGGCTGACCCATGACCACCACGCTCCGGGGCACCGGACTGCGGCTCGCGTACGGCGACCGGCTCGTCGCCGACGGCCTCGACCTCGACATCCCCGCCGGGAAGGTCACCGCCCTCGTCGGCCCCAACGCCTGCGGCAAGTCCACCGCGCTGCGCGCCCTCGCCCGGCTGCTCAAGCCCGAGGCCGGCACCGTCCACCTCGACGGCCAGGACACCGCCGAGCTGTCCGCCCGCGACCTCGCCCTCCGCCTCGCGCTGCTGCCGCAGTCCCCGGCGGCCCCCGACGGCATCACCGTCCGCGACCTGGTGGCCCGCGGCCGCACCCCGCACCAGCGCTGGTGGCGCCAGTGGACCGCGGCCGACGAGGACGTCGTCGACCGCGCCCTGGCGGCCACCGGCACCGCCGCCCTCGCCGACCGCTCCCTCGACGAGCTCTCCGGCGGCCAGCGCCAGCGCGTCTGGATCGCCATGGCCCTCGCCCAGGACACCCCCGTCCTGCTGCTCGACGAGCCCACCACGTACCTCGACCTCGCCCACCAGGTCGACGTCCTCGAACTCGTCGCCCACCTCAACCGCACCGAGGGCCGCACCGTCGTGATGGTCCTCCACGAGCTCAACCTCGCCTGCCGGTACGCCGACCACCTCATCGCCATGCGCGACGGCCGCGTCCTGGCCGCCGGGCCGCCCACCGAGGTCGTCACCCCCGGACTCGTCCACGACGCCTTCGGCCTGCGCGCCACCGTCATCGACTGCCCGGTCGCGGGCACCCCGCTCGTCATCCCGCAGGGCGGCCACCGCACCCTGGAGTGACACCCGCCGCGGGTCGCTCCTGGCGGAGCCCCCGCCCCGCGCGGTAGCGATGTCCCATGCACTTCGCCGCCGAGACCCTGCTGCCCGTCGACACCTCGCTCGCCGTGGCACTCGTCGTGCTGCTCCTGGTGGCCGCCGCCGTGACCGCGGGGTTCCGGCTCTCCCCGGACGGGTCCTCCAGGCGGGCCCGGGAGATCGTCACCGCGGGACTGCGGGCGGTGGCACAACTGGCGGCGGTCTCGGCGCTGATCGGCTGGGCCGTCCGCCACACCCCGGCCCTCGTCGGCTTCCTGCTCCTGATGCTCGCCGTCGCGGCCCGGACCGCCGGCCGCCGCATCACCGGCAACGGGACCTGGTGGTGGGCGATCCTCCCCGTCGCCGCCCCGGTCGTGCCCACCGTGGCCGGCCTGGTCGCGGCGGGGCTGCTGACCGTCCCCGGCATCGCGGTCGTGCCGGTGAGCGGCATCCTCATCGGCGGCGCCATGACCGCGACGGCCCTGGCCGGCCGCCGGACCCTCGACGAACTGGACCTGCGGCACGGCGAGGTGGAGGGCGGGCCGCCGCGCCGAGGGCCCCCCCGCGGCGCCCGCCCTCCCATTGCGCCGCCCCCCCCCGCGCCGGCCCCGAGACCCCCCCGCGCCCCCACACCCCCCCCCCGCACAAGCCCGCGGCCCTCCAGCGAGCC
>NZ_JBHYKM010000221.1:0-4710 GCF_042741435.1 Streptomyces sp. NPDC058955
GCCCCCGCCCGCCCCGCCCGGGCCCCGCCCCCCGCCGCGTCCGGGGGCCCCCCCCCCGCGGGCGGCGCCCCCCACCGCGGGCTCGGGCGCCGGGGCCGCGGCGACCGGCGTCGGGGGGACGGGCGGCAGCGGCGGCTGGACCTGGGTCGGGGCCTCCGGACCGGGCGCCACCGGCGGCTGCGGGGCCGGCGCGGCCGGCTGCGCGGCGGGCGGCTGCGGGGCCGGCGCGGCGGGGGCAGGAGGCGTGGCGGGGGCGGACGGGGCAGTCGGGTCCGCCGGAACCTCGGTGCCCTCGTTCTCGGTGCTCACAGCTCGCTCTCCTCGTTCACGGCGCGGGGACGGTGACAGTCGCTCAAGGGTGCTGGACACAGCTTTTCCCACATGGCGTCAGGCCAGGGTAAGGCGGAGCTGTGCGTCCGCACCCCATTCTTTATATCCGGGCAGAACGGACAGGTTCCGTGTGCCCCGGCCGCCTCGCCAATGGCACCATGACGCGGTGACCCACGCACGGCAGCAACCACACCCCGGCCCCGTCCAGGTCGTCGCCCACCGAGGGGCCTCGGAGGACGCGCCGGAACACACCCTGGCCGCCTATGTGAAGGCCATCGAGGACGGCGCCGACGCCCTGGAGTGCGACGTTCGGCTCACCGCCGACGGACACCTGGTCTGCGTCCACGACCGCCGGGTCGACCGTACCTCGAACGGCCGCGGCGCCGTCTCGACGCTCGAACTCGCCGACCTCGCCGCGCTGGACTTCGGCGCCTGGAAGGCGTTCAAGGAGGACCAGGAGTCGGGCGGACCCGCCGAGAGCCCCGACTGGGGCGATCCCGAGTACACCTCGGTCCTCACCCTGGAACGGCTCCTGGAGCTGGTCTCCGACGCCGGGCGGCGGGTCGAGCTCGCCATCGAGACCAAGCACCCCACCCGCTGGGCCGGCCAGGTCGAGGACCGGCTCCTCGCGCTCCTGAAGCGTTTCGGCCTGCACGCGCCCGTGGCGCCCGAGGAGTCCCCGGTACGGATCATGAGCTTCTCGGCCCGCTCCCTGCACCGGATCGCCGTCGCGGCGCCCACCCTGCCGACCGTCTCCCTGGCCCAGTTCGTCACCCCCCGCCTGCGCGACGGACGCCTGCCCGCGGGCGCGCGCGTGGCGGGTCCGTCCATCCGGATCGTCCGTCACCACCCGGCCGTCATCCTGCGCCTCCAGAAGGCCGGCCACCAGGTCCACGTCTGGACGGTGGACGACCCGGAGGACGTCGAGCTCTGCCTGCGGCTCGGGGTCGACGCGATCATCACCAACCGCCCCAGGCAGGTCCTCGCGCACCTCGGGCGCGCCTGAGTCACGGCCCCCGCGGCCGCGCCGAGGGCGGCCGCGGGGGTGTGCACCGGCGCGTTCGACGCGTACGCGATCGTCACTTGTGCTCCACCCCACCCGGAACAGGCGGTTTCCGGTCGCCGTCGCCGGGGCATCCACACGGTGGCGTGGGGCGAAGGAGGTCTCGGGGGTGGCGTTGGTGGTGGCACAGAAGGTGCCCACGTCGTCGAGCATGGCCGTACCCCATGGCCCTGCGGGCGTGGGGGAAGCGCGACACCGGATGCGGGACGAGCTGTACCGCGGCGGGGTGTCGGAATCGGTCGTCGACGACGCGGTCCTGATCCTGTCCGAACTGCTCAGCAACGCCTGTCGGCACGGCAGGCCGCTGGGCCGGGGCGACCGGGGAGAGGGCGACGTGCTGGCGGCCTGGCGGCTGGATCCGTCGGGCGGGCTGACGGTCGAGGTGACGGACGGAGGCGGTCCCACGAGACCCGTCCCGTCGACGCCGTCGGTCACGGCACGCGGCGGACGCGGGCTCAACATCATCGGCGCCCTGGCCCAGGACTGGGGCGTGCGCGACAGCGCGACGGGCGAGGTCACGGTCTGGGTGGTCGTCACGGAGGGCCACCGCCGCGAGGACTTCGCGGCCCGCGTCGGCACCGGCGGCTCCGGCCTCGACCTCCTCGACGCGTACGACGACCTGGACTGAGCGGGGGCGCCACGAGGCGACAGGCGTCGAGCACGGGACGGTACGGGGGTTGGATCCGCGGTCGGTACGGGTCGTGAACCGGCCCGCACGGCTCGGGCCCCGGTCTGACACCGGGCAGTCGGCGCGCGGCCGACCCGTTTCGGACAGGTGCACGGCTGAGCGTCCCGTGGCGCCCGGGCGGCTAGGCTCGCGCCCGACACAGCACCGCGATCGGGAGAAAGCCACACCATGGCCAAGAAGCGCCCCCAGACGAAAGCCGGCAAGAGCGGCCAGGCACAGGTCACGAACGGGGAGATCCCGGTCGTCGGCGCGCGCGAGCCGTGCCCGTGCGGTTCGGGCCGCCGCTACAAGGCGTGCCACGGCCGGGCCGCCGCGCACGCCGCGACCGAGCACGTCCAGCGCCCCTTCGAGGGCCTGCCCGGCGAGTGCGACCTGGTCGCGCTGCGCGAGCTGGTGCCCGCCGCCACCGTGCCGCTCACCCTCAAGGGCGGCCTGCCCGAGGGCGTGCCGTCGGTGACGCTCGCGACGGTCCTGCCGATGGCCTGGCCCGCGCTCCGCCGCGACGACGGCTCCGTCCTGCTCGCCCTGCAGAACGACGGCACCTCCGGCGACCTGTCCCGCGACCTCGCCGACACGCTCCAGCGCGCGCGGGAGACCGCGCCCGGCAACCCGGTGCCGCCGCGCCGCGTCGAGCCCGAGGGCCCGCGCCTCCAGGACCTGCTCGACACGGACGCCCCGTTCGCGCCCGAGGTCCACACCGGCTTCGAGTTCTGGATCCCGCAGTCGGCGGACGGCGCCGACCCCGAGGTCGCCGCCTCCCTGGAGCGGGCCAACGCCGCCGCGATCCCCACCGTGAAGCTGGCCTCGGTCGACGCCGCCTACTGGTGCGAGACCCCGGACAAGAACCACCTGCGCTGGGTCATGCCGTACCCGGAGGAGAAGCTCCTCGACGCGCTCGCCCGCCTCCAGGCCGCCGGCACCACCTCGCTCGGCGCCGACACCCGCCTCGTCGGCTCCTTCCGCGCCCACGGCCTGATGGTGCCGGTGTGGGACCTGCCGTCGGCGATGACCGCCGAGCAGTGCGAGAAGCCGGCCGCCGAGTTCGCCGAGCGGCTGACCGAGGCGCTCGCCGTGGAGACCCCGCTGACCGCCGAGGAGCGGCGTGCGCGCGGCGGCCTCACGAACCGTCAGGTGACTCTCAGCTGATACCCCAGGTGGTATCGGTGACTGACAGACCGACCAGTCGGTGACTTCCGCCACAGCGGAACCTACGGAGCGGTAAATCCCTGTCCGAATAACCGAGATCGAATTTGCGAACCGCAGATCTCTTGTTACCGTTCTGGAAGCCCGGTCGCTGGTGCATCCCCCGTCGCCAGCGACCGGGCGTTTCCATGCCCGCCCCCCCGTCGCGCCGGGGCGCTCTCTCAACTCGCTTGGTCGTCGGCCGTGTTGCTGCCCGAGCGCAGCAGCAGCGGCGAGTCGCCGCCCTCGTCCTTCGCCGCGAACTCCGCCACCGCCGTGTGCGAACGGGCCGCTCCCGTCCCCGGCTCCCTGGGCGTCTCACAGGTGTCCGGCTCATCCCGCGCGGGCACCGCGCAGCGCACCTGGACGGTCCGCCCGCCGGGCGCCATGAGGGTCAGAATCGCGTCGATCTCCCGGCCGGTGGCGTTGCGGTAGTACGTCCGCGCCCAGACGTCCGGCCCCTCGGAGAGGACACAGGTCTGCGCCTCGACGCCCGCGGGCGAGGCGAGTTCGGGCCCGCAGCGGCTGATCCGCTCGGGCACCCCCGCGGGGGCGACGGCCCGGTGCTCCGGTGCGGGCGTCCGGGCCGCCGTGGAGGGCCGGGCGTTCTCCTCCGTACGGGCCTCCCGGCCGAGCCCCAGGCCGCCGAGCAGATCCCCGGCGACGCCCCCGGAGCCCGTACCCGTACCCGGGGAGCCACCCGGCTTGGCGTCCGCCGTGGCCGCCGTCGGCGGTGCGCCGCCGTCCGGGCCGCCGGCCTTCGCGGCGAGGGGGACCAGGACGGCGATCGCGACGGCGGTGCCGAGGCCGGCCATGCGGAGGTGCGCCGGGCTCAGCCGACTCATGCGACCCACCTGCTCTGTTCGGGGACCGCTCCGGGGCGGGAACGATCACGGACGGTGGGGCGAACCTACCGGCGCCGGACGGGCGCCCGGCGGGCCGCGCGCCCGATTCCCGTACGCGTCGGCCCAGGACACACCCGTTCGGGTGAACGGCGACGGGCACCCCGACCTCCCGGCACGCGCGCGTGCACGCGCTCAGCGCACAGGCAGACGCTCAGTACGCGAGCCGGCTCCCGCCGCCCGGCGTGGCCCTGCTCGCCTCGACGAGGGCGTCCACCACCGCCTCGACGTCCGGCAGCCACGGCCGCGCGGAGCCGGCCAGCGGCTCCCGCTCCCAGCGGACCTGGCCGGTGCCCGTCGTGGACGGCGGCAGCAACAGATAGCCGCCCTCTCCATGGAAGCGCAGCGAACTGGGCACGCTGTCCTTCGCGTACAGCAGCTCGCCGAGCCGTTCGAGGCCGTACGGGGCCACCAGGATCGACCAGCGGGTCGGCGTCGCCACCACCGGGCCGAGCCGCATGCCCATCCCGTCGAGGACCCGCAGGGCCCGCGCGCCCGCGAGGGCCGGGAGGCTCACCGCGCAGGGGGCGCGGCCGCCGGTGGCC
>NZ_JBHYKM010000222.1:0-4652 GCF_042741435.1 Streptomyces sp. NPDC058955
GCGCCGGCCCCCCCCCCCGGGGGGCCCGCCCCCCCCCCCCCCACCCCCCGGGCCGGGCCCCGCCCCCGCGCCCCCCCCCCCCAGCCCCCCCCCCCGGGCCGTGTGTATCTTCGTCCGGGCGTTCCCGGGCCACGGGTGCCCGGCCCCCACCGGGCGCGGGCCGCCCCGCACACGACGCGACCGGCGCGATCCGACGGGCGGCGACCGGCCGCGTACCGCGGTGGACCTCGCGGACCCGCCGGCCCGTCCCCGCGCATCCGGAGGGCCGGCCCCCGCGCACTCCCCAGAGGGCCGACCGCACGCGTTCGGCGAAGACCGTGAGGAACGAGAACCCATGAAGGCGACGACCCTGGTCGAGCGGTACGGCAGCCCGCTCTACGTCTACGACCTCGCCGCGGCCGACCGGGCCGCCGTCGCGCTGCGCCGCGAACTCCCCGCCGGGTCCACCCTGTTCTACTCCCTCAAGGCCAACCCCCACCCCGAGGTGGTGCGCGCGCTCCGGACCGCCGGCTGCCGCGCCGAGGTCAGCTCGACCGGCGAACTGGACGCCGCGCTGCTCGCCGGACACCCCGCCGCCGACTGCCTCTACACCGGCCCGGGCAAGACCCCCGCCGAACTCGCCCACGCCCTCGGCCGCGGCGTCACCCTCTTCTCCGCCGAGTCCCCCGGCGACCTCCACCGCATCGGCACGGCCGCCGCCGCGCACGGCGTCACCGCCCGCTGCCTGCTCCGGATCAACGGCACCACCGGAGCGGGCGCGGCCGGCCTCCGGATGACCGGCACCGCCTCCCAGTTCGGCTTCGACCTGGAGACCGCCGCCGACTGGAGCGGACGGATCGCCGAGGAGCAGCACGTGGAGCCCGTCGGCCTCCACCTCTTCTCCCTCACCAACGCCGGCGACGAGGACAGCCTCCTGCGCGAACTTCTCGCCAACGTCCGCACCGCCGCCCTGCTGCGCGACACGTACGGCATCCCCGTACGCCTCCTCGACCTCGGCGGCGGCTTCGCCCACCCGTACGCGGTCCCCGGCGCACGCCCCGCCTACCCCCGCCTGCGCGCCACCCTGGAGGAGGCCCTCGACCGCGACTTCCCCGCCTGGCGCACCGGGGACGTCGACATCGCCTTCGAGTCCGGCCGCCACCTCAGCGGCGCCTGCGGCCGGCTGCTCACCACCGTCACCGACGTCAAGGAGAGCCGGGGCCGCACCTTCGTCGTCCTCGACGCCGGCGTCAACACCCTCGGCGGCCTCGCGGGCCTGCGCCGCCTCCCGCCCGTCCGCGCCGTCCCCGTGCCCCCCGACGGAACACCCGACGGAACACCCGACGGAACACCCGACGGAACACCCGACGGAGCTCCGGCCGGCACCCCCCACCCCCTGACCCTCGTCGGCCCCCTCTGCACCCCCAGCGACACCCTGGCCCACGACGCCACCCTGCCGCTGCCCGCCCCCGGCGACCTCCTCGCCGTCCCCAACACCGGCGCCTACGGCCTCAGCGCCAGCCTCCTGGCCTTCCTCTCCCGCCCCGCCCCGGCCGAGGTCGCCGTCCGTGACGGCCGCGTCGTCTCCGCCACCGTCCTGGAACTGCGCCGAGCCCCCGCCGCCCGCCCGGCCGGCCCCTCGCCCGCCGACCGGGCCAGGGCCGTCCTGCCGGTCCTCGCCGCACACGCCGCCGCCGTGGACACCGAGGCCCGCTTCCCCGTCGAATCCCTCGACGCCCTCCGCGGCAACGGACTCATGGGACTCCTCGTCCCCGCCGACCGCGGCGGCCTCGGCGGCGGGCTCGCAGACCTCGTCGAGGTCGCCCAACTCCTCGCCTCCGCCTGCCTCTCCACGGCCATGATCTGGGCCATGCACTGCCAGCAGGTCGACGTCCTCGTCCGCCACGGCGCCCCCGAACTCCTCGACGACCTGCTGCCCCGCATCGCCGAGGGCCGCGTCTACCTCGGCTCCATCACCTCCGAGAAACAGACCGGCGGCCACCTCCTCACCAGCGCCGCCCCGCTGCGCACCACCCCCGACGGCCTGCTCCTGGAGCGCGACGCCCCCGTCGTCACCGGCGGCGCCTTCGCCGACGGCTTCCTCGTCACCATGCGCGACAGCGAGGAGGCGTCCGCCCGCCGCGTCACCCTCGTCTACGTCGCCCGTGACCAGGCGGACGTCCGGGTCGACGGCGGCTGGAACCCGCTCGGCATGCGCGGCACCCACAGCGTCGCCGTCCGCCTCACCGCCCTCGTCCCCGAACACCACGTCATCGGCGCCCGCGGCGAGTTCGCCGCCGTCGCCACCACCGGCCTGATCCCGCTCGGGCACATCGGCTGGGCCGCCTGCTGGCTCGGCGCCGCCCGCGCCGCCGTCTCCGGCCTCGTCGGCGTCCTCCGCTCTCCCCGGCGCCCCGGCTCGATCGACCTCACCTCCGACCTGGTCGCCGAACGCATCGCCACCCTCCGCACCGACCTCGAACTGGTCCGCGCCTATCTCGACCTGGCCCAGCGGGAGATCACCGAGATCCGCGCCACCGGCGCGGACCCCGCCGCGCCCCCGGTCCAGATCCACCTCAACACCCTCAAGGTCACCGCGGCCCGCCTCTGCCACCGGGTCGCCGACCGCTGCGTGCAACTGGCCGGCCTCGGCCTCGGTTACCGCGCCGACTCGCCCCTCCCGCTGGAGCGCCACCTGCGCGACCTGCGCTCGGCCAGTCTCAACTACGCCGACGACCGGCTCCTGACCGCGACCGGCACCCTCTGCCTCGCCGACCGCGCGGTCCGGCTCCTCGGCGACGCGCCGTCCGGCTGACCCCGGCCGCCGGGGCCCGCGACCCGGGCACAGCCGTACCGGCGGCGCGGCACCGGGCCGCCGGCCACCACCTTCCGAAGGGGAAGCACTTGCAGACCACCTGGACACCGCGGTTCGACGACGTCCTCCGCGAGCACCTGCCGCTCCTGGAGGCGGACCGGGAGATACCGTCCGACGCCTCCCTCGCGGCCCTCGGCCTCGACTCGCTCTCCACCGTCCACCTCCTGATCGGCCTGGAGGACGCCCTGGGGGTGACCATCCCCGACGCCCTCCTCACGCCCGAGAACTTCGCCACGGCCGGCGCCCTGCGCACCGCACTCGCCCCCCTCATGGACGACCCGTCGTGACCGCGCTCCCGCCCCCCGCCCGGACCGTCACCGTGACCGTCACCGGAGAGCGGTCCGGCACCGCGCCGCTCACCTGGTCCCAGCGGCTCCAGTGGAACGACACCGAGTGGATGAAGCCGCACGACCACCACTTCAACCACGTCAGGGTCCTCGACCTGCCGGAGGGAACCACCGGGGCCGCCGTCGCAGCCGCCGTCGCCACCGTCGCCGGGCGGCACGAGGCCCTGCGCACCCGCTACCTGACCGACGCCCACGGCACCCCCGTCCAGGTCCTCGAAGCCGCCGCGACCTTCCCGCTGCGGGTCCACCACACCCCGGGCCGCGACGCCGACCCGGCCGCCGAGGCCGCCCGGCTCGCCGAAGCGATGCGGGGAGCCCGCTTCGACCTCGCGGTCGAACTTCCGCTGCGCGTCGCCCTGCTGGAGCACCGGGGCCGCCCGGACCGGCTTGTTGTCGTCGCCTCCCATGTCACCCTGGACCACGCCGGACTCCTCCTGCTGGTGGAGGAGCTCGACGCCCTCCTGCACGGACGCACCACCCCGGCGGAGCTCGCCCCCGTCGGCCACCAGCACCTCGACCAGGGGCGGGCCGAGGCGTCCCCGCGCGGCCTGGCCCGGTCCGAGGCGGCCCTCGCCCACTGGGAGGAGGTCCTGCGGGCCGCGCCCGCCACCCTCTTCGCCCCGCCCGCCGGGGACCCGCCGCCGCTCGACCACCCCGACCGCTTCGGCCAGGTCACCCTCGTCTCCCCGGCCCTCGCCCTGGCGACCGGCACCCTGGCCGCCCGGCTCGGCACCAGCGGCACCACCGTGCTCATGGCGGCCCTCCACAGTGTGCTCGGCACGCTCACCGGCCGGCCCGGCGTGCCGCTGCGGCTCATCGCCTCCAACCGCGGCCTCCCCGAGTTCCGCGACCTCGTCGGCATCGCCTTCGGCAGCTGCGTCACCCTCGTCCGCACGGCGGGCGAGGACTTCGCCGACGTGGTCCGCGCCACCGGCGGCGCCGCGATGCGCGCCTACCGCAGGGCCCAGTGCGACCCGGTCGCGCTCGCCGCACTCAAGGCCCGCGTCGCCGCCGAACGGGGCGTGCCGGAGATCGAACTGACCTGCGGCTTCAACGACCTGAGGCCCCCGCGCACCCGGACCGCCGCCACGGCGGGGGAGCTCCTCGCGCTGCTGCCGCGCACCGAGACGGCCTGGGACGGCCCGAAGCCCCGCCAGGAGGCCCGGCTCTGGTACTGGGCGCAGGACGTGGACGGCGCCGACGTCCACCACGCCCTGGTCGACCTCTGGTACCTGCCCCGCGAACGGGCCCGTGGCCTCCTCCTGGAGGTGGAGCGGCTGCTCGTGGACGCCGCCGCGCAGGGCCTCCCGGAGGGCGCCCCGGACTGACCAGGGCCGTGCGCGGTACGCGGAAGGGCCCCGAACCGACCGGTTCCTGTCTCTTATACACAAAACCGATCCCACGAGACACGAATCGATCTCGTGTTGCGGAGGGGGGTTGGGAGCGGGGGT
>NZ_JBHYKM010000223.1:0-4560 GCF_042741435.1 Streptomyces sp. NPDC058955
ACCGAGTACGAGGCAGCACACTACGCTGACACAGAACCCGTGGCCGACTGATCACCGGCCCACAAAACACCGGCAGGAAAGCCGGAACGGTTCACCGTGCTGTCGGGCGGTTGTGTGCGCTGGGCTGCGATGGTGGACCCCAGTCAAGGACGTGCAGGCCCGTGCTGAGGATGAGACCGGCTTCCAGGTCCAGGAGCTGGATGGGAGACCGGCTGTGGCGCCGCAGCCATCTATGACGCCGCTGCTGTTCCTTTTTGCTCAGGTCGTGCCAGCGGTCGTAGTGGACACCGGGTGCCCTGTCCGGGTTCTCGCGGGCCCAGGCGCGGACCAGAAGGGCGTCGTCCGGCGCGGTGCGCAGGGTGGTGAGGGCCCATGCGGTGTCGTACGGCAGTGAGGGCCCGTGGCGTTTCATGAGCCGGAGAGTCCGTCGCTGCCGCATTGGTGCAAGGAGCCATCGTGTGATGCGGAGGTTCATGAAGGTGTGCTCCCGGTCTCGGGTGGGGTACGCCAGCGGTCGGCAGCGTCTTTGAGGCTGTGGTGGCCCAGCGTCTGCAGGGTTTGGACGAGGGCCTGGAGGAGGATTTCGCGCTGCTGGGGCGTGTGGAGGTCGGTGACGAGCTGCTCGGTGAAGCGCAGGATGTCGCTGCGGATGCCGTCGCTCTCGGCCTCGTGGGGAGGCGGCAGACCCTCTAGAGCGGCCGCGAGGGCCTGGAGGTCGTCAAAGCGGTCGGGAAACTGGGCGATCCACCACACTCGGCGCAGGTCAGGGTCTGCCAGTACGTGCTGCAGATGCGCCAGGCGGTCCAGTTCCTCCTCGTGCGCCAGGCTCAGCGTCTGCTGCCGACAGGCATGTTCTTGGGCCAGGTTGCGGTCGCGGGGCGCGGCCTCCAAACGCGCGCCACCGATGCACCTCAAACCTGGTGCGACGCAACTCCACTGGCTCAGGGCGGCATTGACGGCGTCTTGTGCAGCAGCGAGATCGAGGACGGAGTGCTGTCGCAAGACTTTCGCAGCGTGCCGGCGCAGATGGTCTCTGGCCGTCGCCGCCGGGTCGTGAAGCTCCGGGGAATCGGGTCGTGTCCAGTTCCAGGCGCCGTCGATGCGGACGGTGAAGCACACGGCCTTGAGGCGACTTGCCATCCGCTCATCCCGCAGGACGAGCGGATGGCACGCCTCCTGGGCGTCGGCCGCACACGGCGCGGGCAGCGCAGGTGTGCGGCGGCGCCATGGCAGGAAGGTCACGGCTGCGCCGGGTAGGTGTCACCACCAGCGTCGGAATCGGATGCTGCAGGGGAGAGTGTCTGTTCGTCGATCAGACGGTGAAACAGTTTCCTACGCCGTGTCCGTCCCAGGTCCGAGGTGCTAGAAGTGCCCACCAGGATGCCGGCTGCTCCTGCCTCGTGGAGGTGCCCGCGTAGCACCGCGGCCGTGATCGGCATGAGCAGTGCGTCTGGCAGCGCGGGGGAGTCCAGCCACTCGGCGAGACGGGCGTGGGCTTCTGCCGCCGTGGAGGGTTCTTCCAGGGCGGCCCGCCAGCCCCGGATGAAGAGCTGGTCGATCAGCTCCGCAGTGGGGTCACCGGCGGGCTCCTGCGCCGAAGGCAGGAGAGCGGTGTCGGTGATGTCGGTCAGTGCCAGGAAGGTGCTGGCCCCGGCCTTGCGTGTCGTACTCTCCGGGGACTCGGCCCACTGGATGATCTCCGACAGCACCAGGATGCGCTGCTCCGGCACATTGGCCAGTGCCCGCACCGCATCGGCGACCGCCTCGCTGGCCAGGCCGTCGTCACGCGACGCAAGGACGCGCAGTCGGGTCAGGGCGATGCGCGGGTACTTCTGGCCCAGCCGTCCGGCACAGATCTCGGCAACGGCCGAGACCAGTTCCCTGCTGACGGTCTTCTGCTTCGCCCAGTCATACAGCCACCTGCGCACACCAGGGCCCGTGTCAGGGTGCAGGGCCATCGTCTCCAGGACACCGATGGCCAGCTGCCGATGGCCCGCGCGGCCGGTTTCGATCCACCCGCTCATCACGGTCTGCACGGTCGAGCCGCCGGGCAGCAGGGACAGCTGCACCAGACGGTCGGCGATGCGCCCGAGATGGCGAACGGCGATTCCGTTCGGGGCGCTGAGCTGCGACGCCCACTCCAGCAGCACTCCGCGCAGCTGCGGCCGCTGCTGCCACACGTACTTCAAAACCGCCTCGGCCAGTCCGTGTCGCTCCTCGTCCAGCGAGATGCACTCCTCACCCACCACTGAAGCATGGATGGCATGCAGGCGTGCCCGCAGGTCACGGCCGGCCAGTGCGCCGCCGGGCGGCAGGACACCGCCAACTTCCTCGAACAGCTTGTCCGCTGCTTCCAGCACGATGTCAGCGGGCGTGTTCTCCAGCAGGGCGGCGGCCATCAGCAGGGCCCGCTCGCGCAGGTCATCCTCGGACGAATGGCTCGTGAACCAGTCCTCGAGGTGCTTGCGCCAGTCGGTGAACTGCTGCTTGATCGCATCCCTGTCGTCCTCGCTGGCCTCGGCGATAAGGCCGGCCAAGCGGGCGGCGTCAGAGACCTGAGAGGCTTCGGTGAGGAGCGTGTCGAGCGACGGACTCTTCAGCCAGTCCACCCGGTCGCCCGCACGATGGCGAAGGTGCGCCAAGGCGACCTGCTGAGCCGGCGGGCGGACCAGGTGCGTCGTGGGCACGTTGGCCAACGTCCGGGGATTCCAAGAACCCTCATCGGCCAGGATGACCAGAAAGGCCTCGTCTGCCTGCGCCGCCTTCTGGTAGTCACCGAGGCCGGTGTAGAAGTCGTCATCCAGCCCGCTGTATCCCGTGAGGTCCAGGATGAAGCCATGCCCTGCGGTGTGAGGAATCTGCTCGGTACGCGGCTGGTCCCAGTCCAGCACCAGCCAGCGGATCCGCTCCTTGTGCACGCCCGCCTTGAGCAGAACATGGAGCGCAGCCGTACGCCGCCCCGTGCCCGCCTCACCGCAGAGCACCAGCGTGTGGCTTCGCTCGTGCTGGCGCGACAGTCTGCTGACGGCCAGTGTCGCCTGTCCGCTCCCGCCGGGGCCCGCGGAGTCGACGAACGCGTGCTCGGCGAGGTCCAGTTCGGCCGCGTCGACACCGACGCCGCGCAGATACTGCCAGCTCCGCTCGTAGCGATGGTGGTGCTCGTTGTAGTCCCTGCCGACCTGCGTCACCGTGGCGTTGCCGGTCGCCTCAGCCTTCTGGAACGGCGGCGTCATTCCCGCGTCCGTAGTGCCGGTGCTCACGCTTCCTCCCGGCCGCGGTTGTAGTCGCCGCCGACCTGTACGATCCGCGCCTTGCCCTTGGCCTTGGCCCTCTGCCCTCCCGCCGGGATCGCCGGCTTTTCGCGAGCCGGGCCGTCGTTCGTCCGGCTCTGGCTCTCGGAGCCGCGCGGGCCGGCGGACGAGGTGCTGCTGTCGGCGTTGAGGTAGGAGGCGATGACGGCCGGGACGAGTCCGGGCACGTGGAGCCAACACGTTTCCTCGAATCCGGGCTTGCCGTTCACGAGGGCCGTGGCCGGATGGAAGTCCCGCGGCTTCAGTGTCCTGGTGCGTTCGGCGCGGACGGAGCGGTCGTAGACCGGGTCCGACACGGCAGCGGCCAGCGGCAGGTCATTGTCGAGGGCAGCATCCATGGCCCGGCGGACGGCCACGCTCTCGACGAGACGGCAGGCGTCAACCGTGGCATCACCGCGGTGGTTGGGCAGTACAAGGGGGCCGACGTGGACGCTCGCACGCAGCCGGATGGAGGGGGAGCTGGCCAGACGGCTCTGCTCCCGTCGCTCCAGGGCCTGCTTGAGGTGACCCAGGAGCGGGTCGACCAGCCTGGCCACGTGCCGGGAGGAGAGCACGTAGATGGATCCGTCGCCACGGTCCTTGACCGCGTTGTCGAGCGTGACGACGTCGTCGATCCCGCACTGCTCGAAGACGGTGGACAAGATGGACTCCAAGTCGGCCAGAGTGGGAGCCATCTTCGCCTCGGGGATCTTGCTGTAGTCCTTCATATCGACGACCAACAGGGCGTATTCCTGCGGGACATCGTCCGCGTCCGGTGTGACAGCAGGGGGCATGCAGCATCGGCCTTCCTGGCAGGAATGATCGGGTGGCGGCCCATGCTGGCCGCGCACGTTCCGTCGCGGTGCCCAGCAGTGGGCACCGCGACCGTGCTGTCGATCACCTCTGGGCATCCGCATGCGAGCGGATCGACGGCATGTCGCGAATGATCAGACCGCCGCCGGCCTCGTTGACGAGCCATCCTTGCTCACGCCACGGCTTGAGAGCCGTTCCCACAGCGTTACGGGACGCGCCGATCATCTGCGACAGCTCGATCTGCGTCAGGCGCACGACGTAGTCGCATCCCTCGCCGGAGGCTGCCTGCAGCAACCGGCCCAGAGCTGAAGCCAGACGCACTGCCACCGGTGAGGTGGCCATTTCCAGACGTACGGCCTCTGGGGCCTTCCCCCGTGATGGTGGACACGCTTCGGTGATCACGCGGCGAGTGTGAGCTTAGCCGCGTGGTGTCGGCGTTCGTATTCGTTGGGGCTGA
>NZ_JBHYKM010000224.1:0-4400 GCF_042741435.1 Streptomyces sp. NPDC058955
GGGGGTGGGGGGGGCGCCCCCGGGGGATTTTTTTAATCCGCTCGGGGTTTTTCCGGCACCCGCCCCCCCCTCCCCCGGGGGGGGGGGGGCCCGCGCCCCCCCGGTCCGATATCCACCCGAATGGACTACATCCGCTACGGGGTGCGGCGCACGCCCTCGGCGAGTTCGGCCGCCAGTTCCTTTACGGCGGCGAGTCCGGCGGCCTCGTCGCCGTCGGCGTCGAGGATCCGCTGGACGAAGGCCGAGCCGACGATGACGCCGTCGGCGAAGGCGGCGACCTCGCGGGCCTGGGCGGCGTTGGAGACGCCGAGGCCGACGCAGACCGGGATCTTCGAGGTCACGCGGGTGCGGCGGACCAGGTCGGCGGCCTGCTCGCCGACCGAGGCGCGGGTGCCGGTGACGCCCATGAGGGAGGCGGCGTAGACGAAGCCGGAACCGGCCGCGGTGATGGTGGCGAGCCGCTCGTCCTTGCTGCTGGGGGCGACGACGAAGACGGTGGCGAGGCCGTGCCGCTCCGCGTGCTCCCGCCACAGGGCGGACTCCTGGACCGGCAGGTCGGGCAGGATGCAGCCGGCGCCGCCGGCCGCCGCGAGCTCCTCGGTGAAGCGCTCGACGCCGTACCGGTCGATCGGGTTCCAGTAGGTCATCACGAGGACCGGCTTGCCGGTGGCCTCGTGGGCCTCCTTGACGGTCCGCATGACGTCGGCGATCCGGACGCCGCCGCGCAGGGCGATGTCGTCGGCGGTCTGGATGACGGGGCCGTCCAGGACCGGGTCGCTGTGCGGGAGGCCGACCTCGACGATGTCGGCGCCGCCGTCGAAGACCGCCTTGATGGCCTTGATGCCGCCGTCGACGGTCGGGAAGCCGGCCGGGAGGTAGGCGATGAGCGCGGACCGGTCCTCGGCCTTGGCGCGCTCCAGGGTGTCGGCGAGCAGCTGGATGTTTCCGGTCGTCACTTCGAGCCCTCCTCGTCGTACAGGCCGAAGTAGCGGGCGGCCGTGTCCATGTCCTTGTCGCCGCGGCCGGAGAGGTTGACGACGAGGAGCGCGTCCTTGCCGAGCTCCTTGCCGACCTCCAGGGCCCCGGCGAGGGCGTGGGCCGACTCGATGGCCGGGATGATGCCCTCGGTGCGGGAGAGCAGCCGCAGCGCCTGCATGGCGGCGTCGTCGGTGACGGCCCGGTACTCGCCGCGGCCGCTGTCCTTGAGGTAGGCGTGCTCGGGGCCGATGCCGGGGTAGTCGAGGCCGGCCGAGATCGAGTACGGCTCGGTGATCTGGCCCTCGTCGTCCTGGAGGACGTAGCTGCGGGAGCCGTGCAGGATGCCGGGCTCGCCGGCGGTGAGGGTGGCCGCGTGCTCGCCGGTCTCGACGCCGTGGCCGGCCGGCTCGCAGCCGATGAGCCGGACGCCCGCGTCGGGCAGGAAGGCGTGGAAGAGGCCGATGGCGTTGGAGCCGCCGCCGACGCAGGCGATGGCCGCGTCGGGGAGGCGGCCGGCGCGCTCCAGGAGCTGGCGGCGGGCCTCGACGCCGATGACCCGGTGGAAGTCGCGGACCATCGCGGGGAAGGGGTGCGGTCCGGCGACCGTGCCGAAGAGGTAGTGGGTGCGGTCGACGTTGGCGACCCAGTCGCGGAACGCCTCGTTGATGGCGTCCTTGAGGGTGCGGCTGCCGGACTTCACGGCGATGACCTCGGCGCCGAGCATCCGCATCCGGGCCACGTTGAGGGCCTGGCGCTGGGTGTCGACCTCGCCCATGTAGATGGTGCAGTCGAGGCCGAAGAGGGCGCAGGCGGTGGCGGTGGCGACGCCGTGCTGGCCGGCGCCGGTCTCGGCGATGACCCGGGTCTTGCCCATGCGCTTGGTGAGCAGGGCCTGGCCGAGCACGTTGTTGATCTTGTGCGAGCCGGTGTGGTTCAGGTCCTCGCGCTTGAGGAAGATCCGGGCGCCGCCGGCGTGCTCGGCGAACCGGGGCACCTCGGTGAGGGCGCTGGGGCGGCCGGTGTAGTTGGCCATGAGGTCGCCGAGCTCGCGGGCGAACTCGGGGTCGTTCTTGGCCTTCTCGTACTCGACGGCGACCTCGTCGACGGCGGCGACGAGGGCCTCGGGGATGAACTTGCCGCCGAAGGCGCCGAAGTAACCCTCGGGCGACGGGACCTGACCCTCCGGGTCCGGGATGAAGAACTCGCTGGTCATGCGGATGCTGCTCCTCGCGGGGCGATGCGGTCGTGTGTCTGGACGGACTCGCTTCGTACGCGCGCGTGCGGTTGCGGCTGACGCCGCCGCTGCCGTTGTGGGCAATCGTTCCTCCCCCAGAGGGGGTACCCCCAGGCGGAACGGGTGGGCACAACGGAACGGCACCGTTGCGGGTGCCTCCGCTCATGGGCCTGGACCCGCACCCGTACGGAGCCGTACAGCCGGTGCGGGCTCAGGCGCGGAAACCCAAGGCCCGGGCAGGGGCGCCGTCCCTGTGCCCACCCGTCCCGCCCTTGCGGGACGTATGCCCACAGGGACGGCGGGCGCAGCCCACGAGGGACTACAGGTCGCCGCGCGCGTCGGAGGGCGTGCGCCATCGCATGCCGGGGACCGTGCCCGGTTCGGAGCCGATGCAGTGGCGGACCCGGCGGCCGTGGACCCGGCGGGCCGGCGCCCGGCAGCCCCGCGGCCGGCAGCCGCGGGCGAGCCGGGCGTGGGCGGCCACGGACACCGCGCGCAGCCCGACCGGCCCGCGGGCTGCGGAGCCCGGGGCGGTCGGCACGGCGACGCGGCGAGGGGTCATGGCGCGGCCGTCAGCTCCGGCCGTGCCGCAGGGCCGGGTGCGCGCCGGCGGCGACGAGGTCGGCGACGGCGGTCTTCGGGTCGCGGCCGGTGACGAGGGACTCGCCGACCAGGACCGCGTCGGCGCCGGCGTTGGCGTACGCGATGAGGTCGTGCGGGCCGCGGACGCCGGACTCGGCGACCTTGACGATGTGCGCCGGGATCTCCGGGGCGACGCGCTCGAAGGTGGAGCGGTCGACCTGGAGGGTCTTGAGGTTGCGGGCGTTGACGCCGATGATCCGGGCGCCGGCCTCGACCGCGCGCTCGACCTCCTCCTCGTCGTGGACCTCGACCAGCGGGGTGAGCCCGATGGACTCGGCGCGCTCGATGAGGGAGACGAGGGCCTCCTGCTCCAGGGCCGCGACGATGAGGAGCGCGAGATCCGCTCCGTACGCCCGGGCCTCCCAGAGCTGGTAGGCGGTGACGATGAAGTCCTTGCGCAGGACCGGGATGTCGACCCGGGCGCGCACGGCCTCCAGGTCGGCGAGCGAGCCGCCGAAGCGGCGCTGCTCGGTGAGGACGGAGATGACGGCGGCGCCGCCCGCCTCGTAGTCGGCGGCGAGGCCCGCCGGGTCGGCGATGGCCGCGAGTGCTCCCTTGGACGGGCTGGAGCGCTTGACCTCGCAGATCACCTTGACGCCGTCGCCGCGCAGCGCGGCGACCCCGTCCTTGGCCTGCGGGGCCTTGGCGGCCCGCTCCTTGAGCTCGTCGAGGGAGACCCGCGCCTGCCGCTCTGCGAGGTCGGCGCGCACGCCTTCGATGATCTCGTCGAGCACACTCACGCGAGAGGCCCCCTTCCGGGACGGTGACGGTTCCACGGAACCTGATGAACAGGGTTCAGCCATGTCCGATGGTATCCGCAGGAGGCCGTCTGATCCGCATCGAGCGGCGCGGCGTCCCAATCCCTGGGACTTCAGGGGGCCAGCGCGGAGCCGAGGGGAAGGTTCCGGATCACCGCGAACACGGTGGTCAGCGCGCCGAGCGCCCACCACCAGGCGGGTCGCACGGTGAACCGGGTCGGCGTGCCGCGGACGGCGCGAATCAGCCACACCACCATGAGGACCGCGCAGACCGCGTAGCCGGCGACGGCGAGCGCGTTGGCCCCGAGGGCGGCGGTGAGGTCGCCGTGGGCGACGGCGTGGGCGCTGCGCAGGCCGCCGCAGCCGGGGCAGTACAGGCCGGTGAAGCGGAGCAGCGGGCAGACCGGATAGTGGCCCGGTTCGTTGGGGTCGACGAGGCCGACGTACGTGAAGGCGGCGGCGGTGCCGGCGAGGGTGGCGAGCGGGGCGAGCAGCCGCCGTCCGAGCGGGCGGCGCCGGAACTCCTCGGCCTCGGTGAGCGGCGTCGGCGGGGCGGGCGGGGTCGTCTGGGGGGCTGGCTCGGCGGTCACGCGGTGATTGTCGCCCGGGAGGCGCCGGGACGCACGACGGGGGCGGGCCCGCCGGGCCCCCAGGCCCCCGAGCGGGGGGGCCGCGGGCCCGGGGGGGCGGGGCCGGGGGGGGCGGGGCTCGCGGCGCCGCCGGCCAGCCGGGCGTGTGTGGCGACTGGTGATGGTGGTGTGTGGGGCGGACGCGACCTCGCGCTCGGT
>NZ_JBHYKM010000225.1:0-4224 GCF_042741435.1 Streptomyces sp. NPDC058955
GTCGTACGGTACGACTCCGGCCCTCGGCCGTCCGCTCGGCGCGGGTTACTTCTTCTTGCCGCGCTTCTCGCGGACGCGCACCGAGATGTGGATCGGGGTGCCCTCGAAGCCGAACTCCTCGCGCAGCCGGCGTTCGATGAAGCGGCGGTAGCCGGCCTCCAGGAAGCCCGAGGCGAAGAGCACGAAGCGCGGGGGCTTGGTGCCGGCCTGGGTGCCGAAGAGGATGCGGGGCTGCTTGCCGCCGCGGATCGGGTGCGGGTGGGCGGCGACGAGCTCGCCGAGGAAGGCGTTGAGCCGGCCGGTGGGGACGCGGGTCTCCCAGCCGGCGAGGGCGGTCTCGATCGCCGGGACCAGCTTCTCCATGTGGCGGCCGGTCTTCGCGGAGACGTTGACCCGGGGTGCCCAGGAGACCTGCTGCATCTCGGTCTCGATCTCGCGCTCCAGGTAGTAGCGGCGCTCCTCGTCGAGCTCGTCCCACTTGTTGTAGGCGATGACGATGGCGCGGCCGGACTCGACGGCCATCGTGATGATCCGCTGGTCCTGGACCGAGATGTTGTCGGTGGTGTCGATGAGGATGACCGCGACCTCGGCCTTCTCGACGGCCGCGGCCGTGCGGAGGGAGGCGTAGTAGTCGGCGCCGGCCTGGAGGTGGACCTTCTTGCGGATGCCGGCGGTGTCGACGAACTTCCAGGTCACGCCGCCGAGCTCGATCAGCTCGTCGACCGGGTCGCGGGTGGTGCCGGCCAGCTCGTTGACGACCACGCGGTCCTCGCCGGCGACCTTGTTGAGCAGGGAGGACTTGCCGACGTTGGGGCGGCCGATGAGGGCGATGCGGCGGGGGCCGCCGATGGCCTTGCCGAAGGTCTGCTCGGGGGCCTCGGGCAGCTTCCGCAGGACCTCGTCGAGGAGGTCGCCGGTGCCGCGGCCGTGCAGCGAGGAGACCGGGAACGGCTCGCCGAGGCCCAGGGACCACAGGGTGGCCGCGTCGGCCTCGCCGGACTGGCCGTCGACCTTGTTGGCGGCCAGCACGACCGGCTTGCCGGCGCGGCGGAGCAGCTTGACGACGGCCTCGTCGGTGTCGGTGGCGCCGACCGTGGCGTCCACGACGAAGAGGCAGGCGTCGGCGGCCTCGATGGCGTACTCGGCCTGGGTGGCGACGGAGGCGTCGATGCCGAGGACGTCCTGCTCCCAGCCGCCGGTGTCGACGACCTTGAAGCGGCGGCCGGCCCACTCGGCCTCGTAGGTGACGCGGTCGCGGGTGACGCCCGGCTTGTCCTCGACGACGGCCTCGCGGCGGCCGATGATGCGGTTCACCAGGGTCGACTTGCCGACGTTCGGACGGCCGACGACGGCGAGGACGGGGAGCGGGCCGTGGCCGGCCTCCTCGATCGCCTCCTCGACGGTCTCGGCGTCGAAGCCTTCTTCCGCGGCGAGCTCCATGAACTCCGCGTACTCGGCGTCGCCAAGTGCCCCGTGGTCGTGCTGGTCGTTCATGAAGTCCGTTCCTTGATCATTCGTGGTCGGTGGGATCCGACGGCGGGAGCCGTGGGGCCCACTACTCAGAGTGTCGCTCAGCGCCCGGTGAGGCGCCTGGCGTTTTTCAGGTGGTCGGTGAGGTGCTCCTGGATCCGGAGCGTGGCCTCGTCCAGCGCCTTGCGGGTACGCCGCCCGCTGCCGTCGCCGGCCTCGAAGGCGTCCCCGAAGACGACGTCCACCCGGCTGCGGAGGGCCGGAAGCCCCTTCACGAGCCGTCCGGGCCGCTCGGTGCTGCCCAGCACCGCGACCGGGACGATCGGGGCGCCGCTGCGGACGGCGAAGTAGGCGAGACCGGCGCGGAGCGAGGCGAAGTCGCCCTCGCCGCGGGTCCCCTCCGGGAAGATCCCGAGGACCCCGCCCTGCTCCAGCACGCCGAGCGCGTCGCCGATCGCCTTCCGGTCGGTGGAGTCGCGGTCGACCTTGAGCTGCCCGATGCCCTCCAGGAAGCCGCCCAGCGGCCCGACGAACGCTTCCTTCTTGATGAGGAAGTGCACGGGGCGCGGGGCGGTGCCCATGAGCATGGGGCCGTCGATGTTGTGCGCGTGGTTGACGGCGAGGATGGCGGGACCGGAGGCCGGGACCCGCCAGGCGCCGAGCACGCGCGGCTTCCAGAGGCCGTACATCAGCCCGATGCCGATGCGACGGCCGACGGCGGCCCCCTTCGCGGAGGGCTGGGTCACTTGCCGCCCGCCCGCTTCTCCTCCACCAGGGTGACGACGCACTCGATGACCTGGTCGAGGGTGAGCTCGGTGGTGTCGACCTCGACGGCGTCGCCGGCCTTGGCGAGCGGGGAGGTCTTGCGGCTGGAGTCCGCCGCGTCCCGCTTGACCAGGGCCTCCTGGGTGGCCCGCACGTCGGCGCCCTTCAGCTCGCCGGAGCGGCGGGCGGCACGGGCCTCGGGCGAGGCGGTGAGGAAGATCTTGAGGTCGGCGTCGGGGAGCACGGTGGTGCCGATGTCCCGGCCCTCGACGACGATGCCCTGCTCGGCCTCGCGGGCGATGGTCCGCTGGAGCTCGGTGATGAGGGCGCGGACCTCGGGGACGGCGCTGACCGCGCTGACCCTGGAGGTGACCTCCTCGGTCCGGATCGGACCGGAGGCGTCGGCGCCGTCGACCGTGATGGTCGGGCGGGACGGGTCGGTGCCGGAGACGATGACGGGCTTGCCGGCGGCGGAGGCGACGGCGTCGGCGTCGGTCACGTCCACACCGTTGCTGATCATCCACCAGGTGATCGCCCGGTACTGGGCACCGGTGTCCAGGTAGCTCAGCCCCAGCTTGGCGGCGACCGCCTTCGAGGTGCTCGACTTGCCCGTGCCGGAGGGGCCGTCGATGGCGACGATCACGGATTCCACGGTGAGGGGGACCTTCCTGGGTGGGCGGCGGCCCCGGCGGCAGTCCGGGACTCCTCTAAGGTTACCGAGTCCCCCACACCCGTCCGGCCCAACGTCCCCCGACCCCTCCCGCACCGGGGCGGCCCGGCGCACCGGCGCGGGCCGGCGGGGGTCAGGGCGTGCGGAGGGACCAGCCCTGGGACTGCAGGGACTGGGAGAGGGCGGGGGCCGCCTCGGGGGCGACCATGAGCTGGACCAGGCCCGCCTGCTGCCCGGTCGCGTGCTCGATCCGCACGTCCTCGATGTTGACCCCGGCCCGCCCCGCGTCCGCGAAGATGCGGGCCAGCTCGCCGGGGCGGTCGCTGATGAGCACCGCGACGGTCTCGTAGGCCGTGGGCGCGGCGCCGTGCTTGCCGGGGACCCGGGCCCGCCCGGCGTTGCCGCGCCGCAGCACGTCCTCGACGCCGGTGGCGCCGTCCCGCCGCTTCTCCTCGTCCGCGGACTGGAGCGCGCGCAGGGCGCGGACGGTCTCGTCGAGGTCGGCGGCGACGCCGGAGAGGACGTCGGCGACCGGCCCGGGGTTGGCGGAGAGGATCTCGATCCACATGCGCGGGTCGGACGCGGCGATCCGCGTGACGTCCCGGATGCCCTGCCCGCAGAGCCGTACGGCCGACTCCTCCGCCTCCTCCAGGCGGGCGGCGACCATCGAGGAGACCAGCTGCGGGGTGTGGGAGACGAGCGCGACCGCGCGGTCGTGGGCGTCGGCGTCCATGACGACGGGGACGGCGCGGCAGAGCGCGACCAGTTCGAGGGCCAGGTTGAGGACCTCGGTGTCGGTGTCCCGGGTCGGGGTGAGCACCCAGGGCCGGCCCTCGAAGAGGTCGGCGGTGGCGGCGAGCGGGCCGGAGCGCTCCTTGCCGGACATCGGGTGGCTGCCGATGTACGCGGTGAGGTCGAGGCCCAGGGCCGCCAGCTCCCGCTGCGGCCCGCCCTTGACGCTGGCCACGTCGAGGTAGCCGCGGGCGGCCCCGGCGCGCATGGCCTCGGCGAGGGTGGCGGCGACGTGCGCCGGCGGTACGGCGACGATCGCGAGGTCCACCCGGCCCTCGGGTTCCGTGTCGGTGCCCGCGCCGAGCGAGGCGGCGGTCCGGGCGCTCGCCGGGTCGTGGTCGCGCAGGTGGACCGTGACGCCCCGGCCGGCGAGGGCGAGTGCGGCGGAGGTGCCGATCAGTCCGGTTCCGATGACGAGCGCAGTTCTCACGGGGGATGTCCTTGGGGCGCGGGGCGGTAAGGGCCCAGCCTAGTCAGCCGCCGGGGGCACACGCGCGTGCGCCCGCCCTGCGAGACATGACCACGGG
>NZ_JBHYKM010000226.1:0-1756 GCF_042741435.1 Streptomyces sp. NPDC058955
CCGCACGCGGGGACTCGCCCAGGTCGGACTCGATCGTGCCGCCCGGCAGGGTCGCCGACACCGCCCTCGCCGCCATGCACGTCGACGGGCGGCTGGCGATCGGCGGGCCCGGCGTGGTCGCCGTCCTCCGCCCGGTCGCCCACGACCCGGTCGAGCGGGCCGTGCTCGACACCCACGCGGCCGCCCCGCACGGCGCCCTCCACCACCTGCGGCTCGGCGTGATGACGCACCCGGCGGTGCAGGAGATCGGCGACGGGCTCGCCGCGCGCGGGCTCGTGGTCGTCCCGGCACGGCGCCGGGCGCTGCGGCGCTGGTGCGTCGGCGTGGCCCTGGCGGCCTTCCTGATGATGCCGGTGGCCATCGTGGCCACCGTCGTCCAGTTCTCCTCGTCGACGGAGTTCGCGGTGCCGTTCTTCGTGAAGGTGCTGCCGCTGTTCTTCGTCTGCTTCCTCACGGCGATCGTCTGCGGCGTCACCGGCGGCCGCCAGGTGAGCGCGGCGGGCCTGGCCGCGCTGACCGCGTACCGGCGGCAGTACGGCTCCGGCGGCGGCACCGCGCAGGCGGTGGCCCTCGGCGGGATCCGGGCGCTGCCCGACCGGGAGCTGTGGGACCGGCTGCGGAACGCGGCCCGGCTCCAGGGGACATCGCCCTCCGGCCGGAGTCGTACCCGCTCGTCGTCCTCGTACCACCCCTCCGACACGACCGCCGCCGCGGCCGTGGTGATGTGGTGCGCGGGGGCCGCGACGGGCGGTGACGGCGGCTGGGGCTCGGACTCCGGGTCGGGCGGCTCGTCCTGCTCGTCCTCGTCCTGCGGGTCCTCGTCGTCGTGCGGCTCCTCGTCGTCCTCCTGCGGGTCCTCGTCGTCGTCCTCGTGCGGCGGCGGAGGGGGCTCGTCCTGCGGAGGGGGCGGCGGCTGAGCCGTTCGGGTGGCGGGACCGGTGGTCCTGTCGTACAACTCGATCATGGTCTGGATCCCGCTGCTCCTCGTCGCGTGCGTCGTCACCGCCGTCGCCTGCGCCCGGCTCTGCCGGGCCGCGATCGCCGCCGGCGGGCACGACTCCGGGACGGCCGGGGAGGCCGGACTCACCCTGGGCGAGGCCGCGTTCCTCGCCGGCGGGCCGGGCCGGGTCACCGATCTGACGCTGGTGTCGATGCACCGGGCGCGGCGGCTGCTGCTCGCGCACACCGGCTGGGCCACGGTCGTGGACGGCTCCGGCGGCGCGGACGAGCTGGAGCGGGCGGTGCTCGGCGCGATCGGGCCGGACGGCCAGGCGCCGGTGCCCCGGCTGCGTCCGGCGGTCGCCGCCGCCGCGTGCGTGCGCCGGATCGAGGAGGGTCTGGTGGAGCGGGGGCTCGCGGTGCCGGGCCCGGGCCGGCGGGAGGTCGCGGCCGGGCTGCGGGCGGTGCGCGGGGCGTTCTGGCTGGCGCTGGCGCTGGGCGCGGTCTCCGTGCCGCTGGCGGCGGAGGCCGAGCGGGCCCGGACGCTCGCCGGGTTCGCGCTGCCGCTGACGGCCGCGGGGCTCTGCTGGGCGATCGGCGGGTGTCCGCGCGGCCGCTGGGCCTCGCACGCCGGTCAGCGGCTGCTCGCCGGGCTCTCGGCGGAGGATCCGCTCACCGCGCTCGCCGTCCGGGGGCCCGCGGTCCTGGAACCGGAGCTGCGGGCCGCACTGGGCGGGCCCTGAAGGAGGGAGGGGACGCCGGTGGGGGGGGGGCGCGCGCGCCGCCGCCCGCGCCGGGGCCCGCGGGGGGGGGGCCG
>NZ_JBHYKM010000226.1:1766-4033 GCF_042741435.1 Streptomyces sp. NPDC058955
AGTCTCTCTCTGGGGGGGGCGGGGGGGGGGGGGGGCGGGGGGGGGGGGGGGGGGGGGCGCGCGCCCCCCCGCGCTCGCGCGCGCCGCACCCGGTGCCGGACCCGGTGTCGCTGGAGCGGCCGGCCATGGCGTGGCGGCCGTCTGATCTTCCGGGTCGAGGGGCGAACGCCCCGGCTGGGAGCCGGGGCGCCGCCAGGTCGTGGGGCGGCCGTCAGGCCAGGCCCGCCACCAGGTCCGCGACGCTCTTGCGGCGGCCGGTGTAGAAGGGGACCTCCTCGCGGACGTGCATCCGGGCCTCGGAGGCGCGCAGGTGGCGCATGAGGTCGACGATGCGGTGCAGCTCGTCGGCCTCGAAGGCGAGGAGCCACTCGTAGTCGCCGAGCGAGAAGGAGGCGACCGTGTTGGCCCGGACGTCCGGGTAGCCGCGGGCCATCTTGCCGTGGTCGGCGAGCATCCGGCGGCGGTCCTCGTCCGGCAGCAGGTACCAGTCGTAGGAGCGGACGAAGGGGTAGACCGAGACGTAGTCGCGCGGGGTCTCGTCGGCGAGGAACGCCGGGATGTGCGACTTGTTGAACTCGGCCGGGCGGTGCAGCGCCATGTTCGACCAGACCGGCTCCAGGGCGCGGCCCAGCTTGGTACGGCGGAAGAGGTTGTACGCCGCCTGGAGCTCGTCGCTCGTCTCGGCGTGCCACCAGATCATGACGTCGGCGTCGGCGCGCAGACCGGAGAGGTCGTACGTGCCGCGGACGGTGATGTCCTTGGCCGCGAGCTGGTCGAACAGCTCCTGGACCTCGTCGGCGTAGCCGGCTCGGTCGGCGGGCAGGACGTCGCGCAGCTTGAAGACGGACCACAGGGTGTAGCGGATGACCTCGTTGAGGTCCTTCGCCTTCTTACCGGCGTTCGGGATCTTTTCGGGCGCACTCATACGCCTATTCTCGCCCGTCACGAGGAGTGCCCCGCACCGGGGTGCCCCGTTTCCGACGTGGCGATGATCTCGTCCGCGACGGCGTCGGCCGCGCGGTGCGCCGAGGCGACGCAGGCGGGGATGCCGACGCCGTCGTACGCGGCCCCGGCGAGGCGCAGTCCGGGCAGTCCGGCGAGGGCGGTCCGGGCCCGGGCGACGCGGTCCAGGTGGCCGACGGGGTACTGGGGCAGGCCGCCGGTCCAGCGGGTGACGGTGGTGGCGACGGGCCGGGCGGCGAGCCCGGTGGCGGCGCCGAGGTCCTTGAGGGAGGCGGCGACCAGGTCCTCGTCGTCGCGGTGCAGCCAGGTCTCCTCGCCGTGCCGGCCGACGGAGGTGCGGAGCACGAAGAGCTCGGGGGCGGCCGCGCCGACCCAGCGCCACTTCTGGCTGGAGAAGGTGGACGCCTTGATGGTGTGGCCGTCGACCGGCGGCACGAGGAAGCCGGAGCCGGGCAGCTCCGGCAGGTCGGTGCGGCGGAAGGCGAACGTCACCAGGGCCATGGAGGCGTACGCGATGGCGTCGAGGAGCGCGGCGGCCTCGGGGGCGAGACCGCCGAGGAGGCTGGCGGCGACGGGCGCGGGGGCGGCGAGGACGACGGCGTCCGCGTCGAGGGTCCGCTCCGGGGTGACGACCCGCCAGCCGGTCCCGGCCCGCAGCAGCGCGGTCGCGGGGGTGTCGGTGAGGATCGTGCCGCCGGCGGCGCGGACGGCGTCGGCGACGGCGCCGGGGAGGGTGCCGACGCCGCCGTCGAGGCCGGCGAAGGCGGACCCGCCGAGGCCGGTGGCGGCGCCCGCCGCGTCGGCGGGGACGGCGGCCCCGGCGGCCTGGACGGCGCGCACGGCGGCGGTGAGGGTGGGGTGGCGGCGGGCGGCCTCGAAGAGGGCGGGGACGGCGGCCCTCATCGAGATGCGGTAGGCGTCGCCGGCGTAGACGCCGCCGAGGAGGGGTTCGACGAGCCGGTCGACGACCTCGTGGCCCATGCGCTCGGCGACGTACGCGCCGATGGCGGTGTCGTCGCCCGGCTCGGTGGGCGGCAGCTCCAGGTCCCGGCCGATCCTGCGCAGCGCCTCCTCGGAGAGGAGGCCGGCGACGGCTCCGGCGTCGCCGGGGACGCCCATGACGTGGCCCTTGGGCATCGGGACGAGACGGCCCCGGGACCAGACGGACGCGGTGGTGGTGCCGGGGGCCTGGAGCCGGGGGGGGGGGGGGGGGCGCGGCGGGGGGGGGGGGGGGGGCGGGCGGGGGGGGGGGGGGGGCGGGGCGGGGGGGGGGGGCGGGGCGGGGCGGGGGGGGGCGCGCGCGC
>NZ_JBHYKM010000227.1:0-4009 GCF_042741435.1 Streptomyces sp. NPDC058955
GGGCGGGGCGGGCGCCCGGGCCGCCCCCCCCCCGCCGCTCAGATCCGCCCGACGACCTTCCGCGGGGTGATCCGGACGACCACGCGCTGGGTGTCGTCCACCGAGGCCGGGTTGAAGTCGCGGTACGCCTTGCCGCTGTACTTCATCGACAGCTCGTCGATCAACTCCTGCCCGCCCTCCGTGGTGATGAGAGCGGTGCCGCGGATCTCCGCGTACTCGTACGGGGAGTCGAACGGCTGGAGCAGCACGGTGACACGCGGGTCGCGGCGCAGGTTCAGCTCCTTGCGCCGCCCCACGGTCGTCGAGAACAGGATGTCGTGACCGTCGCGCTTCACCCAGACCGGGGACGCCTGCGGGCTTCCGTCGGGCTGGATGGTGGACACGGAGACGAAGACGGGGCCGTCGAGCAGTTCCTTGAGCCTGTCGCTGAGCTCAGCGGACACGGTGGCTCCCTCCGGGGACGGGGTGCGGATGTCGTGTCCCTTTCCTAGCGCATGCGGCGCCCCGGTGAGGTGATCCGCGCGCAAGTGATCGCGCGGCTCGACGGCTGACGGCGCCCGTCGGTGCCGACCCGATCGTGCGGGGTACTGGGGCGCCGCGCCCCGGTGGGGCAGACTGGGCGGCGTGCGCATCGTGATGATGACGGCGGGATCGCGGGGCGACGTCGCGCCGTACACGGGTCTGGGTGCCGGTCTCGTACGGGCCGGATACGAGGTGACGCTGGCCACGCACGGGATCTTCGAACCCCTGGTGGCGGGTTCGGGGGTGCGGTTCCGGCCGCTGCCCGTGGACCCCCGGGCCGAGCTGCACTCCCCGCACGGCCGGCGGCTGCACGACGCGCGGACCGGCGCCGGAAAGCTCGTGCGGCTGGCCTCCATGGCCCGGCAGGTGGCCGACGAGATGACGGCGGCCCTCGTGGAGGCGGCGCGGGACGGCGAGGTCCTGCTGGTCGGCGGGTCACTCGGCCCGCTCGGGTACGCCATCGCCGACGCCCTGTCGGTCCCCGCCCTCGGGCTGCACCTCCAGCCGCTGCACCCGACCGCCGACTTCCCCGCCCCGGTCCTCGGGGCCCGGCCCCTCGGCAGCGTGGGCAACCGGCTCAGCGGACAGGCCGTCATGACGTCGGTGGAGTTGTTGTTCCTCCACGCCGTCCGGTCGCTGCGACGGCGGCACGGCCTCGTGACGGCACGCCGTTCCCCGGGGCCACGGCCGGTGCTGCACGGCTACAGCGAGCTCGTCGTCCCCCGGCCCCGGGACTGGCCCGCCGAGCTGGAGGTGGCCGGGTACTGGTGGCCGCACCGCACCGGCCGGCTCTCCCCGGAACTGGAGGACTTCCTCGCCGCCGGGCCGCCGCCCGTCTTCGTCGGCCTGGGCAGCGCCACCGTCCCCGATCCCGACCGGGTGAGCCGCGCCATCGTCACCGCCCTGCGCGCGGCGGACGTGCGCGGCATCGTCCAGCGCGGCTGGGCCGGGCTGGACGCCCGGGACGGCGACGACATCCTGACCGTCGACGAGGTGCCCCACTCCCTCCTCTTCCCCCGGACGGCCGCCGTCGTCCACCACGCGGGAGCGGGCACGACCGGCGCCGTCCTGCGGGCCGGGGTGCCCTCCGTGCCCGTGCCGGTGCAGTTCGACGCGGCGTTCTGGGCGTCCCGGCTCACCGCGCTGGGCACCGCTCCGGGAGTGCTGCCGCTGCGCCGCCTCACCTCCACGGCCCTGGCCGGGGGCCTGCGCCGGGCGACGGAGGACGGCTCCCACCGGGCCCGCGCCCGCGCGCTCGCCGACCGGCTGGCCGAGGAGGACGGCGTCGCCCCGGTCCTCGCCGCGCTCGACCGGCTCGCGCGCCGACCGTAGGGGCGGGGGCGGTCACGGGGTGAGCCAGCCGCGCAGGAGTCTGCTGACGGCCGGCATCGCCGCGTACGTCATGAGGACGTTGAACACCCCGGCCGTGACCGCGCTGCTGAGCAGGAGGGGGAGGGCGGTGAGGTGGGGGAGGAGGAAGAGGCTGCCGAGGACGGAGATCGGATAGATCGCGAGGGTCGCGCTGACGGCCATCTTCCAGCGCGGCGGCGCGGGCCGGGTGGAGCCGGGCTCGGCGAACCAGGTCTCCATGCCGGTCAGCTTCCGCCGGGCGATCTCGGTGTGGTGGTGACCGGCGCAGTCGGCGAACCAGGCGGCCCGCTCGGGCGACTCCTGCCAGGTCCGGCACGCCTCCGCGTCCCGGAACCGGTGGACGAGGAACCAGGGCGCGGCGCCGCCGGAGGAGCGGAAGAGGCCGTATCCGAGGTGGCCGGGGAAGGTCGCGGCGGTGTCGAGGATCCCCTTCGCCCACCGCTCGAAGGCGGCCTCGTAGCCGGGGTCCACCCGGCGGGCTATCAGCAGGGTGACCTCGCCGGTGTCGGCGGGGACGGTGGCGTGCTCAAGGCTGACCGAGGTCAAGACGACTCCTCGTGATCGCGCCGCGCCCCCGCGTACTCTACGCGCCCCGGGGAGGGCGGGGTGTCAGCGCCCGAGCTGACCGTCGAGCCAGGTGAGGACCTCGGGGGTGACGGGGTCGGTGATGTCGGCGAACTCCTCGTGCTTCTTGAGGAACTTGGCGACGTACGGGCAGACGGGGACGATCCGCATGCCGGAGGCGCGGACGTCGGTCAGGGCCTGCTCGACGAGGACCGAGGCCAGCCCCTGGCCCGCGTAGGCGTCGTCGATCTCGGTGTGGAAGAAGACCCGCCGGTCGTCGCGGTCGCGGTACGCGGTCAGGCCGGCGCGCTGGTCGTCGACGAGGATCTCGTAGCGGTGGCGGGCGTCGACGCGACGGACGACGGGGGCGGAGGTGGTCTGCTCGCTCATGGGGGTCCTTCCGGGAGGGGGTGGCGCGGTGTCAGTGGCGGGCGGGGTTCTTGCGGGGCGTGATCACGGCGTTCGGCAGGGCCGGCGCCGGCAGGCGGTCGCCGGGGTAGCCGGTCACCTCGCCGAAGCGGTCGGAAGCGCGCTCCCACTCCTCGCGCGCCTCGACGATGTCCTGGTGGCTGCGGCCGATGAAGTTCCACCACATCACGATCTCCTCCTCGAACGGCGGGCCGCCCAGCAGGACGGTCCGGGCCGGGCGGTCGGAGGCGTTGGCCAGGGTGACCGTGGTGCGGCCGGGAGCGGCGTAGCCGAGCTCGGCGGGCTTGAGGACGGTGCCGTCGAGGCTGACGTCGCCCTCGTCGACGAGCAGGCCGTGCTCGAAACCGGGGTCGACGTCCAGGGTGACGGTGGCGCCCGCGTCGATCAGGACCTCGGCGCCGAGCAGCGGGGTGAAGGTGCGGATGGGCGAGGTGTCGCCGGCGAGGGTGCCGAGGAAGACCCGCAGCTCGGCACCGTCCACGCGGAACGCCCGCGGGGCGTGGTGCTGGAAGTCGCGGGCCGCGTGGCGGTGTTCGTCGGGGAGCGCGACCCACAGCTGCACGCCGTGCAGGACGGTGGTGTCCGGGGTGGAGACCTCCGTGTGGCTGATGCCGTGGCCGCCGGTCATGAGGTTGATCTCGCCGGGGCGGACGTACGCGTGGGTGCCGAGGCTGTCACGGTGCTCGATCTCGCCGCTGAAGAGCCAGCTGACCGTCTGGAGCCCGGTGTGCGGGTGCGGCGCGACGTCCATGCCGCCGGACTCGGCGACCCGGTCGGGGCCGTAGTGGTCGGCGAAGCACCAGGCGCCGATGAGCGTACGGGCCCGCTGCGGCAGCGTCCGCCGTACGGTCATCGCGCGCGGTCCGCCCAGCGGGACGTCCCGCGCGGTGAGGACCTCGATCTCCGTGCCGCCCATCCCCGACCCCTCTCCACGAGTTAGTTCTACTTTCAACAATCATGGATGATCTCCGCCCGGAAGGCAAGCCGCCCCCGGGGCCCCACGGGGGGGCGGGACAGGGCCCGCGCGGGTTGGGGGGGGGGAGTGGAGGGGGGGGGCTGAGTGCGCGTGTGTGGGGGGGGGGGGGGGCCCGGACGGCGGTGGCGGCGAACTCGACTTCGCCCC
>NZ_JBHYKM010000228.1:0-3858 GCF_042741435.1 Streptomyces sp. NPDC058955
GCTGGGGGGGCGGGGCCCGGCGCTCCGGGGCTGCTTCGGGCGGGGGCGGGCGCGGGCCCCCGCGGCGCGGCCGGGGGGCGGCGCGGCCGGCCGCGGTTCGTGTGGTGCGCGCGTCCCGTGGGCCCTGGGGCTGGGGGTCAGGCGCGGGCCTTGGCCGCGGCGGTCGCGCTCTCGCGGGCGGCGACGACGGCCTGGGAGTCCTTCGGCATGCCGAGGCCGGCGAGCTTCATCGCGAGGCCGACGACACCGCCGAGGACGATGACGCCGATACCGGCCCAGAAGCCGGGCACGTTCGCCGCCACCATGAAGACTCCGGCGATGCAGAAGCCGATGAAGGAGATGATGACACCGGTCCAGGCGGCCGGGGTGTGTCCGTGGGCGCTGCCCGCCATGAGTTGCTCCTCGTAGATGTTGCTCGGTGGTGACGTCGAAGATGACGGCTGTCATGTGATGACGGCGTCATTCTTCCGCACATGACCCCGCGGAGGTGACTCGGGGGGTCCCGGACGATCACGCGTCGTGTGTCGGGTCCTCGCCGCGGTCGAGCGCCTTCCACAGGTCCTCGGGCCGGTCGGGGTCGCCTGCGGCGGAGCGGCGCGGGGCGCGGGGCGCGCCGGAGCGCTCGTAGCGGCCGCCCATCGCGGGCCAGCTCTTGCCGTAGCGGAGGGCGAAGAGGCCGGCGACCAGGATGAGGAGGGCTCCGGCGGCGGCGACGTAGGGCCAGGCGGTGTGGGTGAGGCCGGCGACGGCGGCGGCGGTGTCGCCGCTGATCCGGGCGGCCTCGGCGTCGAGGGCGGCGCTGTCGGAGGCGCCGAGGAAGGCGGCGAGGGCGGCGCCGGCGCCGCTGAGCGCGAGGAGCCCGGCGACGAGGGTGCGGCCGGTGCGGCGGACGGCGAAGACGGCGACGAGGGCGGCGAGGCCGACGATCGCGAGGGCGGTCGGGACGCCGGTGACGGTGCCGCCGTCGGCCTCGACGGGGACGGTGCCCCCGGCGACCGACGCGGTGCCCTCGGCCCAGATCTGGCCGGCGGAGAGCAGTACGACGGTGGCCCCGAGGGCACCGAGGAGCAGGGCGACGGCGAGGCTCCGCCGGCCGCCGGAGGTGACGGCCGCACGGGCGGCGCGGGGCTGGGGTACGGGTACGGCACTCACGTACCCCACTATCCCCTACGGCTGCGACGAACCTTTCATCCGGTTGGCGGTGTGGACGGCGCGGAGGACGGCGGCGGCCTTGTTGCGGCACTCGGCGTCCTCGGCGGCCGGGTCGGAGTCGGCGACGACACCCGCTCCGGCCTGGACGTACGCGGTGCCGTCGCGGAGCAGGGCGGTGCGGATGGCGATGGCGGTGTCGGAGTCGCCGGCGAAGTCGAGATACCCGACACACCCGCCGTACAGGCCGCGCCGGGAGGGCTCCAGCTCCTCGATGATCTGCATCGCACGAGGCTTGGGGGCGCCGGAGAGGGTGCCGGCGGGGAAGCAGGCGGTGAGGACGTCGAAGGCGGTCCTCCCCTCGGCGACCCGGCCGGTGACGGTGGAGACGATGTGCATGACGTGGGAGTACCGCTCGATCGACATGAAGTCGACGACCTCGACGGAGCCGGGGGCGCAGACTCGGCCGAGGTCGTTGCGGCCGAGGTCGACGAGCATCAGGTGCTCGGCGCGCTCCTTGGGGTCGGCGAGCAGTTCCTCGGCGAGGTCGTGGTCCTCCTGCGGGGTGGCGCCGCGGTGCCGGGTGCCGGCGATGGGGTGGAGCATCGCCTGTCCGTCCTCGACCTTGACGAGGGCCTCGGGGCTGGAGCCGACGACGTCGAAGCCGTTCTCGAACCGGAAGAGGTACATGTACGGGGACGGGTTGGTGGCCCGCAGGACCCGGTAGACGTCGAGGGCGGAGGCGGTGCAGGGGGTCTCGAAGCGCTGCGAGGGCACGACCTGGAAGGCTTCGCCGGCCCGGATGCGCTCCTTGACGTCCTCGACGGCGTCCTGGAAGGCGGGGCCGCCCCAGAGAGCCGAGAACTCCGGGAGTTCGGAGGCGGGGAGGGCGGCGGGGACGGTGGCGACCGGGCGGGCCAGGTCGGCCTCCATCGCGTCGAGGCGGGCGACGGCGTGCGCGTACGCCTCGTCGACGCCGGTCTCCAGGTCGTTGTGGTTGATCGCGTTGGCGATCAGCAGGACCGAG
Organism: Streptomyces sp. NPDC058955; assembly: GCF_042741435.1. Taxonomy (NCBI): domain Bacteria; kingdom Bacillati; phylum Actinomycetota; class Actinomycetes; order Kitasatosporales; family Streptomycetaceae; genus Streptomyces; species Streptomyces sp. NPDC058955. The sequence goes on from NZ_JBHYKM010000228.1 coordinate 2,177, forward strand.
CCGTCCCAGTGGTCGAGGACCGCGAGGTCGCTGGTGAGCAGCATGGTGAGCTCGGGGAGCCGGAGGTCGTCGCGGGTGGAGTCCCCGATCCTCTCCAGCCGGCGGACGATGTCGTAGCCGAGGTAGCCGACCATGCCGCCGGTGAAGGGGGGCATGCCGGACGCGAGGTCGCGCGGGGTGTGGAGGGTCTCGACGGTGGCGCGGAGGGCGGCGAGCGGGTCGCCGTCGACGGGGACGCCGACGGGCGGGGTGCCGAGCCAGTGGGCCTCGCCGTCCTTCACGGTGAGGGTGGCGTCGCTGCGGACGCCGATGAAGGAGTAGCGGGACCAGCTGCGGCCGTTCTCCGCGGATTCGAGGAGGAAGGTGCCGGGGCGTTCGGCGGCGAGCTTGCGGTAGAGCCCGACCGGGGTGTCGCCGTCCGCGAGGAGCCTGCGGCTGACGGGGATGACGCGGCGGTCCGCCGCCAGCTTGCGGAAGGTCTCGAGATCCATGGCGCCAGACCCTACTCGGATGCGAGGAGCACGTCGGAGTCGAAGCAGGTGCGGGTGCCGGTGTGGCAGGCGGGTCCGACCTGGTCGACCTGGACGAGGATCGTGTCGGCGTCGCAGTCGAGGGCGACGGACTTGACGTGCTGGACGTGCCCGGAGGTGTCGCCCTTGACCCAGTACTCGTTCCGGCTCCGGGACCAGTAGGTGCCGCGGCCGGTGGTGAGGGTGCGGTGCAGGGCCTCGTCGTCCATCCAGCCGAGCATGAGCACCTCGCCGGTGTCGTACTGCTGGGCGATGGCGGGGACCAGGCCGTCGGCGCTGCGCTTGAGGCGGGCGGCGATGGCCGGGTCGAGGTCGCTGGGGGTCCGGGGCGTGCTGCTCATGCCGCCATTGTGCCGTGGTGCGGGGACTTGTCCGGCCGGGCGTCCACTGGGCGGACGGCGTGGCGAGATCGTACGCTGGCGGGCATGTCGACCCATGCCAAACGTGAACGGCTTCTGCTCGCTGATCTGTTGGAGGCGGCCGGTCCCGACGCCCCGACGCTGTGCGAGGGCTGGCGCACCCGGGACCTCGCGGCGCACGTGGTGGTGCGGGAGCGGCGCCCGGACGCGGCGGCCGGGACGCTCGTGCCGGCGCTGAAGGAGCGGCTGCAGCGGGTGCAGGACGAGTTCGCCGCGAAGCCGTACGAGGAGCTGATCCAGCTGGTCCGGACGGGTCCGCCGCGGTTCTCGCCGTTCACGATCAAGCAGGTGGACGAGGGCGCGAACGTCGTGGAGTTCTACGTGCACGCCGAGGACGTCCGGCGGGCCCAGCCCGGCTGGTCGGCGCGGGAGCTGGACCCGGTCTTCTCGGACGCCCTGTGGTCGCGCCTGGAGAAGGCGGCCCGCCTCCTCGGCCGGAAGGCGCCGGTGGGCCTGGTGCTGCGCCGCCCGAACGGCCAGACGGTGGTCGCCCACCGCGGCACCCCGGTGGTGACGGTCTCCGGGGAGCCGGGCGAGCTGACGATGTACCTGTACGGGCGTACGGAGGTGGCGAAGGTGGGCCTGGAGGGCGAACCGGACGCCATCGAGCTGCTGAGCACGACGAAGCAGCTGGGGATCTAGGGCCTGTCTCTTGGATCCGTCCGTGAGATCGTCGTGCTCGTGATCGAGTCTTGGGTGATCAATGACGACAGCCCTGTCCCTGTGCCGTCGG
>NZ_JBHYKM010000229.1:0-3563 GCF_042741435.1 Streptomyces sp. NPDC058955
CCGCCGGCCCCGCCGCCGCGCCCGACCGCCGCGCCCGCCGTGCTCGGGCCCGCGCCGTGGGAGGCGCCCGTCAGCGGCCCCCGCACCTTCCCGTCACCCCCTCCGCCGCCCGCCCCCGAACCGGAGCCGGAGCCCGCGCCCGAGCCGGACCGCGCGCCCGAGGCCCGGGGCGGCGACGTCACCGTGCCGGTCCAGGTCCCCGCCGGGCACGAGCCGACGGTCCAGGTGCCGATGCCCCGGCCCCGTACCGGCTTCGTCGGCAGCCGGCCGCCCACGTACGAGGCCGAGCCCACCGCCCTGCCCACCGCGCGGCCCGGCGAACTCGGCGACCTGGTCGCCGACACCGTCCTCGACGGCGCCCGCTACGGCACCGCCACCCTCCGCGCCGCCTCGGTGCGCGGCGACTCCGCCCGCTACCGGGGCGAACCCCGCCGGGACGCCCTGCTCACCGCCCGCTTCGGCCACGACGAGACCGCCCTCGTGCTGGTCGCCGTCGCCGCCGGCTCCCGCGCCGCCGACGACGCCCACCTCGCCGCCGCCGACGCCTGCCGCTGGATCGGCGAGGCCGTCGGCCGCAGCCACGCCCGGCTCTCCGAGGACATCCGCTCCGGCCGCCGCGGCGACCTCAAGTCCGGACTGCACCGGCTCACCGACCGCACCTACGGCCGGCTCCGGGCCCGCGCCGCCGAGCGCGGCCTGGCCCCCGACGTGTACACCGCGACCCTGCGCTGCCTGCTGATCCCCGCCGACCCCGACTGCCGCACCCGGGTCTTCTTCGGCATCGGCGGCGGCGGACTCTTCCGGCTCCGCGACGGCGCCTGGCAGGACATCGAACCGCTGCTGCCCGACCCGGCGTCGGTGACCGGCGAACCGGTCGTAGGCTTCGGCTCGACGCCGCCGCACGGCACGCCCGAGGTCACCGAGGAGGGCGACCGGCTCACCATGGACCTCGGGATCACCACCGCGCCCGGACCGCTCGTCGAGGAGCCCGTCCCGCCGCCCGCCGAACCCTTCCGGTTCCGCGCCTCGGTGGCCCGCCCCGGCGACACCCTCCTGCTCGCCTCGCCCGGCCTCGCCGAGCCGATGCGCGGCGAGCCCGGCCTCGCCCGCGAACTGGCCGCCCGCTGGACCGGCGCCGAACCGCCCGGCCTCGCCGCCTTCCTCGCCGACACCCAGCTGAGGGTGACGGGGTACGCCGATGACCGTACGGGGGCGGCCGTCTGGGAGGCGTGAGGCGCCGGGCCGTGTGTTGATGGACCCATGGCCAAACAGAACGTAGCGGAACAGTTCGTCGACATCCTCGTCCGCGCCGGCGTCCAGCGGCTGTACGGCGTCGTCGGCGACAGCCTGAACCCGGTCGTCGACGCCATCCGGCGCAACCCCGCCATCGACTGGATCCAGGTGCGGCACGAGGAGACCGCCGCCTTCGCCGCGGGCGCCGAGGCCCAGATCACCGGCCGCCTCGCCGCCTGCGCGGGCTCCTGCGGGCCCGGCAACCTCCACCTCATCAACGGCCTGTACGACGCCCACCGCTCGATGGCCCCCGTCCTCGCCCTCGCCTCCCACATCCCGTCCAGCGAGATCGGGCTCGGCTACTTCCAGGAGACCCACCCCGACCAGCTGTTCCGCGAGTGCAGCCACTACAGCGAGCTGATCTCCAACCCGAAGCAGATGCCCCGGCTGCTGCACACCGCCGTCCAGCACGCCGTCGGCCGCGGCGGCGTCTCGGTCGTCTCCCTCCCCGGCGACATCGCCGACCAGCCCGCCCCCGAGAAGACCGCGGGCAGCGCGCTCGTCACCTCGCGCCCCACCGTCCGCCCCGGCGACTCCGAGATCGACGCCCTGGTCCGGATGATCGACGCGGCCGAACGGGTGACGCTCTTCTGCGGCAGCGGTACCGCCGGCGCCCACGCCGAGGTGATGCAGTTCGCCGAGCGCCTCAAGGCGCCCGTCGGGCACGCCCTGCGGGGCAAGGAGTGGATCCAGTACGACAACCCCTTCGACGTCGGCATGAGCGGACTCCTCGGCTACGGCGCCGCCTACGAGGCCACCCACGAGTGCGACCTGCTGATCCTGCTCGGCACCGACTTCCCGTACAACGCCTTCCTCCCCGACGACGTCCGGATCGTGCAGGTCGACGTCCGCCCCGAACACCTCGGCCGCCGCTCCCGGCTCGACCTCGCCGTCTGGGGCGACGTCCGGGAGACCCTGCGCTGCGTCACCCCCCGGATCCGCGCCCGCACCGACCGCCGCTTCCTCGACAAGATGCTGAAGAAGCACGCCGACGCCCTGGAGGGCGTGGTGAAGGCGTACACCCGCAAGGTGGAGAAGCACACCCCGATCCACCCCGAGTACGTCGCCTCGGTGCTCGACGAACTCGCCGACGACGACGCCGTGTTCACCGTCGACACCGGCATGTGCAACGTCTGGGCGGCCCGCTACCTCACCCCCAACGGCCGCCGCCGGATCATCGGCTCCTTCAGCCACGGCTCGATGGCCAACGCCCTGCCGCAGGCGATCGGCGCCCAGTTCAGCGACCGCGGCCGGCAGGTCGTCTCGCTCTCCGGCGACGGCGGCTTCTCCATGCTCATGGGGGACTTCCTCACCCTCGTCCAGTACGAACTCCCGGTGAAGATCGTGCTGTTCAACAACTCCGCGCTCGGCATGGTCGAACTGGAGATGCTGGTCGCCGGGCTCCCCTCGTACGGGACGAGCAACAAGAACCCGGACTTCGCCGCCGTCGCCCGCGCGGCCGGTGCCTACGGCGTCCGCGTCGAGAAGCCGAAACACCTGGCCGGCGCCCTCAGGGACGCCTTCAAGCACAAGGGCCCCGCCCTCGTCGACGTCGTCACCGACCCCAACGCCCTCTCCATCCCCCCGAAGATCAGCGCCGAGATGGTCACCGGCTTCGCCCTCTCCGCCAGCAAGATCGTCCTCGACGGGGGAGTGGGCCGGATGCTCCAGATGGCCCGTTCCAACCTGCGCAACGTGCCCCGGCCCTGAGCCCCCGGAGCCCGGCGCATGCCCACCGGCTCGCGGGGCAGGCTTCCCCGTGAGCCTGTTCGACACGACCGTGGGTGGGGGCTATGGCCGGGAAGGCACGACAGCCGACTCAACTGCTCAGAAAGGTGGGGGGAGCCGACCTGACCGCGGTGCCGGAGGTGCGCCACGCGTTACGCGAACTCCTCGGCACCTGGGGCGGACCGGGCGCCGGCGACGTCGCCGAACTGCTCACCAGCGAACTGGTCACCAACGCGCTGGTCCACACCGGACACGGCGCCGTCGTGACCGCCACGGTCGACCCCGGACAGCTCAGGGTCGAGGTCCGCGACTTCGAGCCCGGACTCGCCGGTCCGCTCGTACCGCCCGCCGACGACGGTACGCACGGCCGGGGGCTCTTCCTCGTCAGGGAACTCGCCGACTCCTGGGGGATCGAGGAGCGCGGCACCGGCAAGGTCGTCTGGTTCGAACTGAACGGCGGGGGGGGCCGGGGGGGGGCCCCCCCCGGGGGGGGGGGGGGCGGGCTCCCCCCGGACGCGCCCAAAACGGGTGTTTTTACCCCC
>NZ_JBHYKM010000229.1:3573-3846 GCF_042741435.1 Streptomyces sp. NPDC058955
TATCCGGGGGGTATGGGGGCGGGGGCCCCCGTCTGGTGCTTTTGGTTCTAACGGACGGGGGGGCCCGCCTGGGGGGGCCCCCGCCGTGGGGTGACGCGGTCCGTCAGCCGAGCTTCCGCTCCATCTCGGAGATCTTCGCCTCCAGATTGTCGAGCAGGAGCCCCTGGGTGTCGTCCTCGGCGGTGAGGTCCACCGTCCGCGGCTCACCGTGCCTGACGGCCTGCAGGGAGGGCCGGGGGCGCAGCGGCAGTTGTCCCGGGTCCGCTATGGCGG
>NZ_JBHYKM010000230.1:0-3612 GCF_042741435.1 Streptomyces sp. NPDC058955
TTATATCACCCCCCGCCCGCCCCCCGCCCCCATTAACCGGGGGCGCTCCCCTAACCGGGGGCGCCGGGAGAACCCGGGGCGGGGGACCGGGCGGGGGGCGGGTTTGCGGGGCAAACCCGGCCCCACGCGCGCGTGCGACAGCCGTCAGACCGTCTCGGCGACCTTGGCCGTGCCCTCGTCCGCCGGCTTCTCCGCCGCCGCGGGGCCGGCGCCGCGCAGCGCCACCTCCTTGACGAAGAAGGCGAGGACGAAGCCGATCACCGCGACCGCCGAGCCGACGAGGAAGGCGGAGTGGGTGCCGACGGCGACCGCGTGCTGGTACGCCTCGCGCAGCGCCTCCGGCAGCTTGGCCAGGCTGGCGGCGTCGAGCTGGGCGGACCGCTCGGTGAGGGCGGAGCCGCCACCGGCGGCCATCTCGTCCTGGACCCGGCTGGTGAAGAGCGCGCCCATGATCGCGACGCCGAAGGAGGAGCCGAGGGTCCGGAAGAGGGTGGTGGAGCTGGAGGCCACGCCCATGTCCTTCATCTCGACGCTGTTCTGCGCGACGAGCATGGTGATCTGCATCAGGAAGCCCATGCCGGCGCCGAGCAGCGCCATGTAGACCCCGGAGACCAGGCGGGTCGTGCCGGTGTCCATCGTGGAGAGCAGGAACAGGCCCACGATCATCAGGGCGCCGCCCGCCAGCGGGAAGACCTTGTACTTGCCCGTGCTGGTGGTGACGCGGCCGACGACCAGCGAGACGACCATCATCGAGAGCAGCATCGGCAGGAGCAGCAGGCCGGAGTTGGTGGCCGAGGCCCCCTGCACGGACTGCTGGAAGATCGGCAGGTAGAGGACCGCGCCGAACATGACGAAGCCGGTGATGAAGCCGATCAGCGACATGAGCGTGAAGTTGCGGCTGCGGAAGATGTGCAGCGGCATGATCGGGTCGCTCGCGCGGGTCTCCACGTACAGGAAGGCGGCGAGGGCGGCCGCGCCGGCGACCGCGAGGCCGACGATGGTGGCCGAGCCCCAGGCGTACTCGGTGCCGCCCCAGGTGGTGACGAGGACGATCGCGGTGATGCCGACGATCAGCAGCGCGGCGCCGAGGAAGTCGATCCGGGTGCCGGCCGCCCGCTGCTTCCTCGGCAGGTGCAGGACGGTGGTGACCATGGCGAGGGCGACGGCGCCCAGCGGCAGGTTGATGTAGAAGGACCAGCGCCAGCCCCAGTGGTCGGTGATGGTGCCGCCGACCAGCGGGCCGCCGATCATGGCGAGGGCCATCACGCCGGCCATCATGCCCTGGTACTTGCCCCGCTCCCGGGGCGGGATCAGGTCGCCGATGATCGCCATCACGCCGACCATCAGACCGCCGGCGCCGAGGCCCTGGACGGTGCGGAAGGCGATGAGCTGGCCCATGTCCTGGGCCATGCCGCTGAGCGCCGAGCCGATCAGGAAGATCACGATCGAGGTGAGGAAGACGCCCTTGCGGCCGTACATGTCGCCGAGCTTGCCCCAGATGGGGGTGGAGGCGGCGGTGGCGAGGGTGTAGGCGGTGACGACCCAGGAGAGGTGCTCCAGGCCGCCGAGTTCGCCGACGATCGTCGGCATCGCGGTGCCGATGATCATGTTGTCCAGCATCGCGAGGAGCATCGCGATCATGAGGGCGAGGAGGACCACGCGCACGCTGCGCTGCGACTCCTGCTCCCCCTGCGCCTGTTTCGATGGTGCGGTGTCCGCCATGACTGTCCCCTTACTTGCCGCCCGGCTAGTTACTACACTGGGGGACGGTAGGCGCGTCACTTGCCGGTCGTCAAGTAAGTTTTGTGGAAAGTGGGAGTGAACAGCCATGGCCCGAGGCAATACCCGCCAGCGCATCCAGGACGTGGCCCTCGAACTCTTCGCCGAGCAGGGCTACGAGAAGACCTCGCTGCGGGAGATCGCGGAACGCCTCGACGTCACCAAGGCCGCGCTGTACTACCACTTCAAGACCAAGGAAGACATCATCATCGGGATCTTCCAGGACCTGACGCGCCCGATGGACGAGCTGCTCACCTGGGCCGCCGAGCAGCCGCGCACCCTGGAGACCAAGCGGGAGATCCTGCGCCGCTACCAGGTCTGCCTGCTCGCCGCGGCCCCGCTGTTCCGCTTCATGCACGAGAACCAGGCGACCGTGCGCGAGCTCAGCATCGGCCTCACCTTCAAGGAGCGGCTGCTCGCGCTCTACGAGTACGTCCAGGAGCCCGGGGCCCCGATGAAGGACCGGGTCCGCGCCATGAGCTCGATCTTCACCCTGCACGCGGGCACGTTCTTCATGCAGAACGCCGGGAACGACGAGGACGACCCCGAGGAGAAGCAGGAAGCCGTCCTCGAGGTCGCCCTCGATCTGATCGAGCAGGCCCACCGGGCCTGACACGCGTCAGCGTCAGATGGTCACGCCGTGGGTCCGCAGGAACGCGGCCGGGTTGACGGCGGAACCGTAGTTCGGGGTCGTGCGGATCTCGAAGTGCAGGTGCGGGCCGGAGGAGTTTCCGGTGTTGCCCGAGAGGGCGATCTTCTGGCCGGCGCCGACCTTCTGGCCGACGTGGACCTGGATCTTCGACAGGTGGGCGTACTGCGAGTACGTGCCGTTGGCGTGCTTCACCACGATGGCGTTGCCGTACGCGGGGCCGTCGCCGCCGCCGTTCGGGCCGGCCTTCACGACGGTGCCCGGGCCCGCGGCCTTGACCGGGGTGCCGACCGGGACGGCGAAGTCCTGGCCGGAGTGCTTGTGGGACCACATGGCGCCGCCCTGGTTGTAGCTGGCGGTGAGGGTGTACGAGGTGACCGGCTTGACCCAGCCCTTGGCCTTCTTCGCGGCGGCCGGCTTGGCGGCGGCCTTCGCGGCCGCGGCCTTCACCTGAGCGGCCTTCGCGGCCTTGGCGGCCTTCGCGGTCGCGGCCTTCGCCTGGGCGGCGGCCTTGGCCTGGGTGACGGCCTGCGCCTCGACGGCGGCGGCCGCGGTACCGGCGACCGGGGCGGCCTTGCTCTCGGCGGCGAAGGCGGACCCGGCTCCGGCCACCAGCGACGCTCCCAGACCCGCGGTGGCGAGGGCGACGGCGGTGACTCGGACGGCGGGGTTCATGACGCGCTTCGACATACGGGGGAAGACCTCCGGACAGAACGGGACCCGACGCGATCGGTGCGTTGCGCCGGGCTGGCTGTTCCTTGGTAACCCGGCACCCAGGTCATCCCAAAACACCCCATCTACGACACCGAGTCGTAGCGATCTCCACAGGAATACGGCCCTTGACACCCCCGGGGACCGCCCGCGAAATCGGACATACCAGCCCAAGCTTCCGGGTTTAACCGCATGTCGCCGGGGCGAGAAAAGGCCCGAAAGGCGGCGCTGCGCCCGATTCGGCCCACTCGGGACCTAGGTCCTGGTAGTTGACTCCTGAACGTCCCGATTCGCCCCCTATCAGAGCTACGATCCCGTCTAGTACCCCTCGAAACCCCTGTGCGCCTTGTCACCGCGCGGGCCCTGCCATTGGGACCTGGGTCACGCAACCGGAAGCGGCCGAAGCCCGTCCGGAGGTCGTCCGGACGGGCCCCTGGGCACCGAAAAGGGGCGGCCCCGGAACCTTCTGGTTC
>NZ_JBHYKM010000231.1:0-2818 GCF_042741435.1 Streptomyces sp. NPDC058955
TGCGCGAGCGCGGGCCCGGCCCACCGCCCCAGGGAGACCGCCCGCAGCGCCGCCGCCCGCCCCGCGTCCCCGGGGGCGAGCGCCGCCGACCCGTCGGCCGCCAGCCGCTCGAACCGGAACAGATCGACGTCCTCACGGTCCGCCCCGAGCCGGTAGCCGCCGCCCTCCGCGGAGTGGACCCGGTCCCGGCCGAGTGCCTTCCGGAGCCGCCCGACCAGGGCCTGGAGGGCGCCGCCGGCGTCGGCGGGCGGCTCGTCGCCGAACCAGACCTCGTCGACGAGCACGGAGACGGGCAGCGCCCGGCCGGGCCGCAGGGCGAGCGTGGTGAGCAGGGCGCGGACGCGGGGGCCGCCGACGGGCAGCTCGTCGCCGTCGGCGGTCAGCACACGGGTCGGTCCCAGGAGGCAGTAGCGCACACGCCCCATTCTCCGTGAGGGCCCGGTGCGCCGGGCGACGGGGGAACCGGCGGCCGGACCGGTACGTTCTCGCACCACACCCACTTCCGTACCGGGGGAGTCCGCGATGAGTTCGGCCGCCGTCCGCCGCCAGGAGCGCCGGATCAGTCCCGTCTTCCTGGCGGTGTCCGCCGTCATGGCGGTCACCGGGTGGGCGGTGTGGACGGACTTCGCCGCGCTGCCCGGGGTGGCGGTCTTCCTCTTCGTCACCTCGGCGTGGATCGTCTCGCTCTGTCTGCACGAGTACGCGCACGCCCGCACGGCGCTGCACAGCGGGGACATCACGGTGGGCGCCAAGGGCTATCTGACCCTGAACCCGTTCGCGTACACCCATGCCGTCCTGAGCGTGATCCTGCCGGTGCTGTTCGTGATCATGGGAGGGATCGGTCTGCCGGGCGGGGCCGTCTTCATCGAGCAGGGCCGGATCCGGGGCCGCTGGAAGCACAGTCTGGTGTCGGCGGCGGGGCCGCTGGCGAACGTGCTGTTCGCGGTGGTGTGCACGGCCCCGTTCTGGCTGGGCGCGCTCGACGGGGTGCCGGCCGCCTTCCGGTACGCGCTGGCCTTCCTGGCGTTCCTCCAGGTGACGGCGGCGCTGCTGAACCTGCTGCCGGTGCCGGGCCTGGACGGTTACGGGATCGTGGAGCCCTGGCTGTCGTACGGGGTGAAGCGGCGGATCGCGCCGTACGCGCCGTACGGCTTCTTCGTCGTGATCGGCCTGCTCTTCGTGCCGGCCGTCAACGCCGCCTTCTTCGACACGGTGGACGCCCTGATGCGCTCCCTCGGCGTCGACGGCCTGTCCCGCTACTGCGGCTCGTCCCTGTTCCGCTTCTGGGAGGGCGCGCCGGAGTACTGCCCGGTCTAGGCGCCGGGTCCAGCCACGGGGTCCGGGCGCCGGGTCTAGCCCTGGGCGGTGGCGGCGGTCTTCTCGGCCTTGGCGCGGCGGACGTAGTACCAGGCCATGTTGGAGGAGAGGCCGGCGAGGAGGACCCAGACGACGCCGATGAAGCTGCCGTTGACGAAGGAGATCACGGCCGCGGCGACGGCCAGGGCGCAGACCACGAGGGCGTAGAGGGCGAGACGGGGCATGGGGTCGGCTCCTGTCGGGCGGGTACGGCTGTTGGTGCCCGACCAGTGTCCCCCATGCCCCGAAGCGCCCGTTCTCCGGCTCAGATGTCGGTGACGCGCAGGCCGGCGTGGGCCTTGTAGCGGCGGTTCACCGAGATCAGGTTGGCGACCAGCGACTCGACCTGGTGGGCGTTGCGCAGCCGGCCGGCGAAGACGCCGCGCATGCCGGGGATGCGGCCGGCCAGCGCCTGGACGATCTCGACGTCGGCGCGCTCCTCGCCGAGGACCATCACGTCCGTGTCGATCTCGGCGATCGAGGTGTCCTTGAGGAGGACGGCGGAGAGGTGGTGGAAGGCGGCGGCGACCCGGGAGTCCGGGAGCAGCGCGGCGGCCTGCTCGGCGGCGGAGCCCTCCTCGGGCTTGAGGGCGTAGGCGCCCTTCTTGTCGAAGCCGAGCGGGTTGACGCAGTCGACGACGAGCTTGCCGGCGAGCTCCTCGCGGAGCGACTCCAGGGTCTTGGCGTGGCCGTCCCACGGCACGGCGACGATGACGACGTCGCTGCGGCGGGCGCAGTCGGCGTTGTCGGCGCCCCGCACGCCGTGGCCGATCTCCGCGGCGACGGCCTCGGCGCGGTCGGCGGCGCGGGAGCCGATGATCACCTGCTGGCCGGCGGCGGCGAGGCGGTAGGCGAGGCCGCGGCCCTGGTCGCCGGTGCCGCCGAGGACACCGACGACGAGTCCGGAGACGTCGGGGAGGTCCCAGGGGTCCTTCGGGGTGCGGGGCGGGGCGGGAGGAGTCGAGGAAGTCATGGGGCGACCCTACCGACCGGTTCGGTCCCCGTTCGGGTGGATCGGGGACAAGCGGCCGCGCGCGGGCGTCCGCTGGGGCAGGATGCGGCGCCATGGATGCCGTACGGGTCGCGTTGCTGCGGGAAGTGCTCGCCGGGACGGAGTGGCCGGCGGCCGCCCGCCGATTCGCCGGGGCGCTGCGGGCGTCGGTGGTGCCGCAGCGGGGCGGACTGCTGCTGGTCGGCACGGAGGCGTACGAGCCCTGGCACCTGGCGGCGCACCTGGTGGACGAGGCGGCCTGGTCCGGGCTGCCGGAGCTGGCGCCGACGCTGGTGCGGCACCGGGCGCGGCCCGGCGACCCGGCGCATCTGGCGGTGGGCCTGAGCCGGCTGGAGGCGGCGGGCCGGGGGGCGGCGCGGCGCGGCGTGGCGCCCGAGCGGGCCGGGGCGGGGGTGGGCCCCCGGGTGGCCGGCCCGCGGCGCGGCGGGGGCGCGGTGGTGGCGCGGGGCG
>NZ_JBHYKM010000231.1:2828-3229 GCF_042741435.1 Streptomyces sp. NPDC058955
TGTGTTTTTGTGTAAACCCCCCGGCGACGGGGCGGGGGGGGGGGGGGGGGGGGGGGCGGGACGGGGGGGGTGGGCGCGCCGGAGCGGCCGGAGGCGGGGCTGCTCCAGCGGGTCCACGACGCGCGGCGCGCCGGGGCGACGGTGCTGTCGCTGGACGGCGGGGACGCGGAGGTGCGGGGGCTCGCGCACGAGGCGCTGACGGTCGTGGAGGGGGCGGGGGTGGGGGTGGACTTCGACACGGTCCAGCACCTGGTGAGCGCGGCGGCGGGCGAGAACCGGCTGCCGGAGCGGCGGGGCCGCCGTCTCCGCGACCGCCTCGCCCTCCTGACCGACCGCCTGACCTCCCCACCCCCCACCCGCTGGTGACCCCCGCCCCCCCGCGGTGCGGGCAGCGCCCGCGC
>NZ_JBHYKM010000232.1:0-3221 GCF_042741435.1 Streptomyces sp. NPDC058955
GCCCCCCCCGGGGTGGCGCCGACCCCCGCGCCGGGCGCCCCGCCCCCGCGCGCGGGGCCGGGGGCCGCGCCCCCGGCCCCCGCCGGGGGCCCCACGCCGCGGCGGAGCCGGTGGTCTCGGTCGTGGGGACCGGGCGGGGTGGCGAGGAGGTACTGGACGGCCCGGCCGACGTAGGTGAAGTAGGTGGCGTCGAAGCGGCGGACGTCCGGCAGGAAGCGGGAGGCGGAGAAGCGGGCCCGCAGGGCGATCCCGGCGCCGGCGGCGAGGGCGGGCGCCCAGTCGGCGATGACGGCGTTGCCGTGGAACATCGGCATGCAGATGTAGTGGGTGTCGTCGGGGCCGACGGAGAAGGCGCGGGCCAGCGCGGCGCCGGCCGACGCGACGGCGCCCTGGCTGCGCAGCGCGGCCTTGGGCGCGCCGGTGGAGCCGGAGGTGAAGGTGAGGAGGTAGCGGGTGCCGGGGCCGACGGGACCGAGGACGGCGTCGCCGGGGCGGGCGTCCGCGTAGGGCGCGAGGAGGTCCCGGTACGCCTCGGTGTCGGTGACCAGGAGGCGGATCCCGGGCAGCGGCAGGCCGTCGAGGAGCGGCAGGTGGGCGCGCTGGGTGACGAGGACCCGGCAGGCGGTGTGGGTGATGTCGCGGGCGAGTTCGGCGCCGCGCCGGGTGGGGTTGATGCCGGCGACGGCGGCCCCCGCGAGGGCCGCCGCGCCGAGCCAGAGCGGGTACTCGGGCGTGTTGTCGAGCAGCAGGCCGAGGTGCGGCTCGCCCCCCGGCCGGGGTGGCATGAGGTCCACGAGCAGGGCGGCCCGGGCGGCGGCGCCCGCGGCGGCCCGGTGGTGGCTGAGGGTGTGGCGCTCGTCCCTCAGCCCGGTCCGGTGGTCGCCCCAGCGGCGCCGTATCAGCTCCGCGACGGTGTCCGCGCCTGCCCGTGGTGTGGCCGTCATGGCCCGGACTGTAACTGACGCTTCGTCAGAACTGAACGTCCGAGCAGGCGTAGAAGGCGTTCGCGGTGTCCGCGACCGTCCACACCGCCAGGATCAGATGGCGGCCCGTCTTGCCCGCCGGGAGGGTCCCGGAGTGCGAGAGCGTCGACGGCGGCTGCTGGCTGTTGTACGGGACGGTGAGGAACGGCTGCGGGTCGAGCTGGGCCCGGGTGAGCTTGGCGGTCGGGTCCCAGCCGTTCCTGGTGATGTAGTACCGGAAGTCCGTGGTGCGGTGGCGGGCCGTGAACTGCCAGCGGAAGCTGTAGCTCTGACCGGCCGTGACCTTCGTCGTCGGCCAGGTGCCGCCGCGCGGGTCGTCCAGCTGCGCGAAGCGGGAGTTCCCGCCGGCGCAGATGGTGCCGTCGGCGGGGCCAGCGGCCGGGAAGCCCTTGAGCCCCTCGACCGACTGCGGCTCCCACTGGATGTCGCCGCAGTTCTTCACCGTGCCGTTGGCGCAGAGCTTCTGGCGGCTGATGGGCGAGTCGGTGTAGCCGTGGCTGTTCGCGGTGCTGGTGGCGAAGAGGGAGGCGGCCGTGACGCCGAGCGCCACGGCGGCCAGCCCTGTCTTTTTGCGCATGCTGTCGCTCCAGGGAGAACGTGGGGGAGTTCTGTGATGCCCTTGGGCCGTGCTGCACGCGTGCGGAGGGAACCGTTCTAGGTCTAGACCAAGTACCAAGGTAGGGAGGGAAGTTGAACATGTCCATACCAGCGGCGGGGGGGGGGGGGGGGGGCGCGCCCCCCCCCGCCCCCCCCCCCCCCCCCCCCCCACCCCCCCCCCCACCCCCCCCCCCCCCCCCCCCCGCCGCGGCCGGGAGACCCGACCGCCCTCGCCCCACCGGAAGCCCGAACCGGCCTCAGGCCCCCTCCCCCGGGCCCCCACGGCCCGTGTAGAACGCCACCGTCAGGTCCTTCACCAGGGCCTTCCGCTCGTAGTCGTCCAGCTCGACCAGACCACGACTGGTCAGCCGGTGGACCACGTCGTCCACCGCGTCCACCACCGACGTCAGCACGCTGTCCCGGTGCTTCGCGTCGATCGCCGCGATCCGCCGGCGGCGCATCGCCTCCGCCACCTCCGGGGCGTACTCGATCCGCGTCGGCTGCGCCGAGAACACGTCCAGGCCGACCGGCGCGCACTCCGCCGACAGCATCCGGGTCAGCGCCTCGCCGACCGCCTCCGCGTCCCGCAGCGTCGGCGCGTCCTCGTGGAACGCGTCCGCCGGCAGCTGCGACAGCACCCGGGCCATCGCCGCCTCCACCTGCTCGCGCAGATAGTCCTCGTGGCCGTCGACCCCGAGCGCGGCACGGACGGTGTCCCGGACCCGCCACACGACGAGCACGGTCACGTCCAGCGCCGTCCCCTTCGCGTCCACCGCCGGCAGCGGCTCGCTGCGCCAGTGGCGCAGCCGGACGTCCACCCGGCGGCGCAGCAGCAGCGGGCTCGCCCAGACCAGGCCGGTACGGCGGACCGTGCCGCGGTACTCGCCGAACAGGGTCAGCACCCAGGCGTACCCGACCCTGCCGCGGCCGAGACCGCCCACCGCGAAGAGCAGGACCAGCACGCCGAGCGCCAGCAGCGCCCACTGGGCGAGGTGGATCCCGTGGTACGGGCGCGGCGGCAGCCGCAGCATCCGCGCGGCCTCGGCGGGCACGACGCCCGCCCACCACACGACCGCCGCGCACCCGGCGAGCGCGAGCAGCCCGCCGGCCACGCCGACCCAGCCCGGCAGCACCGCCGCCGCGCGCTCCACGAGCGCCGGGTCGGCCGTCGGCGCGGGCCGCGCGGACGCGGCGCGCGCGGGCTTGGCCGGCCTCGGGATCGCGGCCTTCCCGGCCTGCGCGGCCTGCGCCGCCTTGGCGGCCTGCGCGACCCGGCCGGCGGGCGGTGCCATCGCGACGGTGTCGGGACCGCCGTCGTCCTCGGCGGCGGCGCCGGGGTTCTCACCGCCGTCGCGGAAGAGCAGGTGGACGGGGATCGACCCGGTCGTCTCCGCCCCGATGACGTTCTTCCGGCGCGGCAGCCGCCCCACGGCGGCGACCGGCACGGCGACGGATGCCACCTTCCCTCCGGTGATCCGCCCGAAGTCGAGCACGTCCCGCTCCTCCTTGAACACCCCGGCCCCCGCCGTCGTCGCCGCCGTCGCCGGCAGATCGGAGCGGGCGGCGACCGGTCTCTTAGACACAACTCCGATCCCACGAGACACGAAACGATCTGGGGTTTCGGGTTGTTGGTGTTAAGTG
>NZ_JBHYKM010000233.1:0-3084 GCF_042741435.1 Streptomyces sp. NPDC058955
GCCCGGGAGACCGACCTCCCGGGCCACCGCCCTGCCGCATGTACGGCCCGCCCCCGGCGCCTACCGCCGCGGCACGGCCTCGTTGCTCGCCGCGTCGACCACCGGCCGGTCGCCCAGCGGCGCCTCCAGCGTCACCTTCACCGTGATCTCCTTGGCGACCAGGATGCAGACCCGGTCCGGGTCCGTCTTCTCGTCGATCCGCACCCGCACCTGCCGCGGGTCCTCGACCGCGTGCGCCGTGTACGTGCTGCACACCCCGCCCCAGAAGGTCACCGCCAGCGTCCGCCCGTCCGGCTCGACCGTGAACGAGTCGATCCGCCGCACCGGCGCCGTGCCCTCGGAGGGATCCGGCGTGGGCTGCGGGGACGGCGTGGGCGGCACCAGATACTCCGGCGCCACCGCCGTCGAGGTCACCGTGTACGGCGCCGCGTCCGCCGGATCGGCCGTGAACAGCCACGTCGGTACGAGCATCCGCCCGTCCGCGGTGTCCGTGGCGGCAAGCCCGAGCACGGCCCCCGTCACCGGCACCTCGCGCGGCGGCGCCATGTCCACGATGGTCTGGCAGGGCGCGTCCTTCCCCGACCCGCCGTCCGGCTCCGTCGCCGGCGGGTCCGTGGCGCAGCCGCCGATCCCGATCGGTCCCGTGCCCTTCGACTCCTCGTTCAGCCGCGCCAGCGCCTTCTCCGCCGACACCACCGGGTACGTCTCGCCCTTCGCCGGCTCCTTCAGCGTCCCGCTGCCCGCGACCGGCCGCCCGTCCGGACCGATGTGCAGCCCCGTCGACCAGCCGTACGTCGGCAGCCCGCCGACCACCGGATCGGCGTTCACCACCCGCACCGAGCCGTTCATCACCTGCGTCGCCGACACCTTGGCGTCGTCCTGCCCCAGCACCTTCAGCACCGGGGCCGCCGCCGCCCGCGCCGCCGCCTCGCTCACCGGGGAGCCCCCGGCCGGCGGCCTCGCCTCGCCCGGCGGCGGGCACTCCTTGCCCTTCAGACAGGTGTCGCCCACCGGACCGCCGTCGTACCAGGAGTACGTCCAGTTCCCCGGCGCCTGCCGCGCGACGTCGAGGCGCGGCCCCCGACCGTCCTTCTCGGGCCGGATCGTCCACACGTCGCCGACCAGCGACGGACGCCCCTCGACCCCGAGAACGGCGGCCAGCCTGGCCACCTCCTCCGAGGTGACCAGGCCCTCCGGCCGGTGGACCGCGGCCGACGAGGGCCCTTGGGGGAGTGGGCCCTCGGCTCTGTAGACCGTCCCGTTCGGGCCGCCGCCCGGGTCGGGTTCGCCCGGCGCGATCCCCGCGTCCGGGCCCGTACCGCCGCTCCCGCCCCCGAGCCGCAGGGGCGGCGGCGCGGGTGCGCCCGCGGCCCGCGAGACGGCGTCCGCCCCCTCGTCACCCGAGGCGGTCAGATACAACCCGCCGCCACCGGCCAGCAGCACACCCGCCGCCACCGTGGCGACGAGCGCGGTCCGCCGGCCGTGTCCGCTCTCCGTACCGCTCACCGCAACGCTCCCTCGTGTCGATCGGACACCGGTGGGACGGGGCGGGGGCGCGGTCGGTTCCGTCCGTCAGCCGCCGTACTCGGCGGTGGCGGCGATCAGCCGCGCCGAGGCGTCCGGGACGACCACCCCGTGGATCGAGGCGGGGGAGACCGGGGCGGGCGCCGGATCGGCCGGCGCCACCCAGTGCGGGACCATCCGGGCACTGGCCCCGCGCAGCTCGGCGAGGCTCAGTTCGGACTCGTGTCGCTCGCGGGGAGCGGGGTACGTGGTCATGGGCGCACCGTATGCACCACCAGCCTCCGGAGAAAAGCCCTACTCTGGGGTAGTTTCCACTGTTCGGCAGCGACCCCGTCACCGGATACCGTGGATAGTCATCAACCTCCACCCGCAGGAGCGCCCAGCCGTGCGTATCGCAGTCACCGGCTCCATCGCCACCGACCACCTCATGACCTTCCCCGGCCGGTTCGCCGACCAGCTGGTGGCCGACCAGCTCCACACGGTGTCCCTCTCCTTCCTCGTGGACAACCTCGACGTCCGCCGCGGCGGCGTCGGCCCCAACATCTGCTTCGGCATGGGCCAGCTCGGCGGCAACCCGATCCTCGTCGGCGCGGCCGGCTACGACTTCGACGAGTACCGCGCCTGGCTCGACCGCCACGGCGTCGACACCGGCTCGGTCCGCATCTCCGAGGTCCTGCACACCGCGCGCTTCGTCTGCACCACGGACAAGGACCACAACCAGATCGGGTCCTTCTACACCGGCGCCATGAGCGAGGCCCGCCTCATCGAGCTCAAGGCCGTCGCCGACCGCGTCGGAGGCCTCGACCTCGTCCTCATCGGCGCCGACGA
The DNA here is from genome assembly GCF_042741435.1 of Streptomyces sp. NPDC058955. Lineage (NCBI taxonomy): Bacteria > Bacillati > Actinomycetota > Actinomycetes > Kitasatosporales > Streptomycetaceae > Streptomyces > Streptomyces sp. NPDC058955. The sequence goes on from NZ_JBHYKM010000233.1 coordinate 2,353, forward strand.
CCCCGAGGCGATGCTCCGCCACACGGAGGAGTGCAAGGCCCGGGAGATCCCCTTCGCCGCCGACTTCTCCCAGCAGATCGCGCGCATGGACGGCGAGGAGATCCGTCTCCTCCTCGACGGCGCCACCTACCTCTTCTCCAACGAGTACGAGAAGGGCCTCATCGAGTCGAAGACCGGCTGGACCGACGAGGAGATCCTGTCCCGCGTCGGCCACCGCGTCACCACGCTCGGCTCGCGCGGCGTCCGCATCGAGCGCGCGGGCGAGCCGTCGATCGAGGTCGCCTGCCCCGAGGAGGAGGCCAAGGTCGACCCCACCGGCGTCGGCGACGCCTTCCGCGCGGGCTTCCTCACGGGCCTCTCGTGGGGCGTCGGCCTGGAGCGGGCGGCGCAGGTCGGCTGCATGCTGGCGACGCTGGTCATCGAGACGCTGGGCACCCAGGAGTACACGCTGCGGCGCGCCAACTTCATGGACCGCTTCACCAAGGCGTACGGCGAAGAAGCCGCCACCCAGGTCCACACCCACCTCTCCTGACCCACCTCCCGGACGGCACCCGTTCCCCACACCTCCGCGTGGGCACGCGTTCCACGGGGCGGCGCCCACCCTCCCGTCCGGCTTCCGCGCCGCGCTCGGCTTATGGGGCGGCGCCGCTGGCTGGTCCTCCGTGTGGGCAGGCGTTCCGCAGGGCGGAACGGGTGGGCACACGGAACGGCGCCCGTCCGCCGGGCCTAGGC
>NZ_JBHYKM010000234.1:0-2914 GCF_042741435.1 Streptomyces sp. NPDC058955
CGGTTCGGGCGATAGCCCGCCGCCCCGCGCCCGCGCCCGCCGAGGTGCGCGCCCCGCCGGGGGGCCCCCCCGGGCGCGGGGCAATCGCCGGCGGCCAGCATCCGCCCGGCGATCAGCACCCAGGCGCCCACCGGCAGGTTGAGGCAGAACAGGGCGCGCCAGTCGAGGACTTCGACCATGACGCCGCCGAGCGCGGGGCCCGCGGCGGCGGCCAGGGCGCCCGCCGCGCTCCACGCGCCGATCGCGGCGCGCCTGCGGTCGGCGGGGACCTCCGCCAGGACGAGCGCCAGGGAGGCGGGGACCAACAGGGCGGCCGCCAGGCCCTGGACGGCGCGGGCGCCTAGCAGCACGGGCAGGTTCGGCGCCATGGCGATCAGCAGCGACGAGGCCGTGAAGACGGCGACGCCGACCAGGAACAGCCGGGCCCGGCCGACCGCGTCGGCCAGCGGTCCGGCCGGCGCGAGCAGGGCGGCGAAGGGGATCACATAGGCGGTGGCGACCCACGAGACGGTGGTCAGCGAGACGTCGAAGTCGGCGGCGATCGGCGGCACCGCCAGGTTGGTGACGGTGGCGTCGAGGAAGCTCAGGAACGTGCCGGCGCAGGCGAGGAGCAGGGCGAGCGAGGCGCGCCGGGCGGCGGCGGGGGCCTCGGCCGAAGGGGCGGAAGGGGAGGCGGAAGGGGAGACGGAAGACGTCATGGCGAGGATTTAAGAGTACGACCGTTCGTACGTCAATGCCGTACGGTCGTTTGCTAAAGTGGCCGGCATGGCAGGACGCGCATCGGCTCAAGCAGCCCTGGAGACACGGCGATCGGTCCTCGCCGCCGCCGCGGAGATCGCCTCCGTGGAGGGCCTGGACAGCGTCACCATCGGCCGTCTCGCGGAGGTGCTCGGCATGAGCAAGGCGGGCGTGATCGGCCGCTTCCGCAGCAAGGAGAGGCTGCAACTGGAGACCGTGGACCTGGTCGTGGAGAGCTTCCGCGTCCGCGTCTGGCGCCCGGTGCGCCACCTCGCCCCCGGGCTGCCGCGCCTGCTGGCGGTCTGCGCGTCCTGGGTGGCGTACGCCGTCGACCCCGGCTACTCCGGGGGCTGCCTGCTCACCCAGGTCACCTACGACTACGACGGCCGCGCCGGCGCCGTGCACGACCGCATCGCCGAGAGCCGGACCCGCTGGCGGGAGGCCCTGCGCCGCGACGTCGACGCGGCCGTCGCCGCCGGCGACCTCCCGCCCGGGACCGACACCGCCCAGGTCGTCTACGGCCTGGAGTCCCTGGCCGCCGGCGTCACCCCGGCGCGCCTCCTGCACGGCGACGACCGCACGGGGGAGTGGGCACTGCGGGGCATGCACGCCATCCTCGGTGTCCGCCCGGCGAACTGACGGAACCTCAACACAGGTCGGTGCGGCCGGGGTCAGCCGGCCGTCTCGCGCACCGCGTCCTCGATCAGGTCGACGACCTCCTGCGGCCGGGAGGCCAAGGAGGCGTGGCTCGCGTCGAGTTCGACGATCCTGCGGGGTTTCATGCGCTCCGCCATCCGGCGCTCGTTGTCGGGGTGGATCATGCGGTCCTCGGTCGACAGCTGGTACCAGACCGGCTTGCTCCGCCAGGCCGGCGCCGTCACGCTGTCGCCGAACGTGGAGCCGAGCGGCGCCTTCTGGGTGACCGCCATGACGAGGGCCTCGTCCGCCGACAGGTCCTGCGCGAAGCTCTCGCGGAACGCCTCCGGCCTGATCCAGAGGTAACCGTCCGAGTCGGGCGCGATGTTGTCGAGAGCGGCGGGCGGCATCTCCTGGCTGAGCCCGCCGGGGCTCTCGCCGGCGTCCGGCGCGAAGGCGGCGACGTACACCAGGGCGGTGACGTTCGGCAGGTCGCCGGCCTCCGTGATGACGGCGCCGCCGTAGGAGTGGCCGACCAGCACGACGGGACCGTCCACCTGCCTGATCATCGTGCGGGTGCGCTCGGCGTCGTCGGCGAGGGAGGTCAGCGGGTTCTCGACGGCGCGGATCCGGTCCGGCCCGTAGCCGCGCCTGTTCAGCTCGACGATGACGTTCGCCCAGTGGGCGGCGCCGCCCCAGAAGCCGTGGACCAGGACGATGGTGGGCTTGTCGCTCATGGCTCGCTCATTTCCCTGCCGTGGTGATCCGTCGCCGGAATCGCTGCGGGTACGCACTGCCAACGAGTCTCGGCGGTCACCGTCCGCGCGGCGCGGTGCGGCGGGCCGAAAGGGTGCCGGGCCGCCCGGCCTCAGCGGCGGGCGGCGGAGAGCCGCTCGCGGGCCGCCCGGACGCGGTCGGCGCCCGCCGGGTACGGCAGGGCCTCGGCCCGGTCCCGGGCGTCGGCGAGCAGCGCGTCGGCCCGCTCCGGAGCCCCGGACAGGCCGAGCGCCAGCGCGAGGACCGTGGTCGCCTCCACCAGGAGGAGGTACTGCCCCGCCCGCTCGGCCCGGGCCGCCTCCCGCTCGAGCAGCGCGACGGCCTCCGCGGCCCGGCCGGTGCGGACCAGCGCCCAGCCGCGCACGCACTCGCCGCGCGGAGTGACCGCGCCGGCGTCGAGGAGGGCCAGTGCCTCCTCCGGCCGGCCGGTGCGCAGCGCCAGTTCGGCCCGGGCGAGCCGCACCTCGTCGCGGGCCTGCTGCTCGCCGGACTCCTCGGCGCACCCCTCCGCGCGGGCGAGCAGCGCCCCCGCCATCGCCGGATTCCAGGTCATCCGGGTCCGGGCCAGGGCGGTCAGCGCGTACGGGAGGGTGCGCGGCGCCCGGGCACGGGCGGTGCGCTCCGCCGCCACCGCCAGCTCCTCCGCCTCCGCGTCCCGGCCGAGGAGCAGGTGCAGCTCCGCGAGGTTGGTGCGCTCGAAGGCGCCCGCCTCCGGGCTGCCGGTCCGGTCGGCGAGGTCGGCGGCGCGCTCGCCGTACGCGAT
>NZ_JBHYKM010000235.1:0-2908 GCF_042741435.1 Streptomyces sp. NPDC058955
GCCCCCCACCGGGCGGGCCGGGCCGCCGGACGCGCCGCGCCGCCACCGGGCCGGGCCGCCGCACGCGCCGCGCGCAAGGCCCCGGGGGCCACGGGCCGCTCTCAGCCGGCTTGGCTAAAGTGGCCCCCCTCATGAACGTGGCACGACGGGACGAGGACGCCCGGCAGAACGACGACCGCACGCCCCCGCTCCTGCGGCTGCGCCTGTTCGGCGGCTTCCGGGCGGAGCGGGACGGCGGCCCCGGACTGCCCGGCCGCTGGCCCCGCCCCAGCGCCCGCACGCTGGTGAAACTGCTCGCCGTCGTGCCCGGACACAGCCTCCACCGCGAACAGGTGCAGGAGATCTGCTGGCCGAACGCCACCCCGCAGGCCGCCGCCAGCAGCCTGCGGGTCGCCCTGCACGCCGCCCGGCACGCCCTGGAACCCGAGATCGCCCCGCGCGCCGCCTCCTCGTACCTCCTCTCGGACGGCACGCTGCTGCGGCTCGACCCGCGGCGGGTCCGGATCGACGCCGACGAGGCCGAGCGGCTCTCGCTCGCGGCGCTCGCCGGAACCGACGGCGACGGCCCGCCCGCCGACCCGCTGGTGGCGGCGCTCGCCGCGTACGACGGCGAGCTGCTCCCCGAGGACCGGTACGCCCCCTGGGCCGAACGGCGCCGCGCCGAACTCGCCGCGCTGCGGCTGCGCGTCCTGCTCGCCCTCGCCGAACGGCGGCTGGTCGACGGGGCGTACGAGGAGGCGTCCGCCGCCGCCGGCCAGGTCCTCGCGGAGACGCCCGCCGAGGAGCGCGCCCACCAGCTGCTCATGACGGCCTCGCTGGAGCAGGGGCTGCGGGCCCGGGCGGTGCACCAGTACGAGCGGTGCCGGGCCGCCCTCGCCGGAGAGCTCGGCATCGCACCCGCCCCGGAGACCGAGCGGCTGCGGCGGCTGGCCGTCCGCGCCGACCCGGGCCCCCGGGCCCGGCCCCGCACCGGCGCGGGCGCCGACGCCGGAGCCGGCGCAGGTTCCCGCGCAGGTGCCGGCGTAGGTGCCGGCGTAGGTGCCGGCGTAGGCGAAACGATCCTTCCGTCCGCCGTACGGACCCTGGCGAGCGGCACCCTGCACGGCCGCGACGCGCTGCTGCGGACCGTCGTCACCGCCACCGGGCACCCGGTGCTCCTCCTCGTCGGCGAGGCGGGCATCGGCAAGACCCGGCTGGCCGCGCAGGCCGCCCGCCGCCTCGCGGGCTCCGGCGCCACCGTGCTCTGGGGCGCCGCGCACGAGGCCGAAGGACCCACGCCGTACGGCCCGTTCGTCGAGGCCCTGGACGGCTGGCTGGCCCGTCGCCCCCGGTCCGACCGGACGCGGATCGGGACCCTGTGCCCGGAACTCGTCCCCCTCCTGCCCTCGCTCGACCGGCCGGCCGGCGGCGCGCCCCGACGGCCCGCCGGGGCGGCGGACGACGGCGAGGCCCGCGCCCGGCTCTTCCACGGCGTGGAGCGCCTGCTGACGGAGATCGGCGGGGACGGCGGGCTCGTCGTGGTCCTCGACGACCTGCACGCCGCCGACGCCGGTACGCACCACCTCCTCGCGCGGCTGGCGCGGCGGTTCGCGGCGGCCGGCGACGGCTCCCGGTGCCGCTTCCTCGTGACGCTCCGCGACGACGAACCCCTCCCCGAGGCGGACCGGCTGCGGGTGGACGGGCTGGTCCGCGCCGGGCTCGCCGCCCGTCTCGCCGTACCGCCGCTGAGCAGGCGGGACGCGCTCGCCCTGGTCCGCGAGGCGCGGGCGCCGCTGGGGCGCGGGACCGGCGACCGGGAGGCCGAGCGGGAGTTCGACCGGGTGTGGCGGCTCTCCCTCGGCAACCCCCTCTTCACCGTCGAACTCGCGCGCGCGGGCGCGGCGGACGGCGACGCGAGCACCATGGACCGGGGCGGCGACGAGCGGGGCGACGACGAGCGGGGCGACGCCCCCGAGGGCGTCCGGCAGCTCGTCGCCCGGCGGCTGCTGCGGCTCGACCCCCGGGCCCGGCGGATGGCCGAGGTCGTCGCCGCCGCCGGAGGGACCGCGCCGCTCGCCGAGGTCCTCGACATCGCCCGGACCGGCGTCCACCCGCCGCTGCCGCCGGCGGAGGCCACGGCCGCCCTCGAAGAGGCCGTCGCCGCATCGCTCCTGACCGAGCGTCAGGTGACGGTGGCGGGCCGGAACGTCACCGGGCTCGCCTTCCGCCACCCCCTGCTGCGGCTCACCTGCTACGGGCTCCTCACCCGGCTGCGCCGCCTCGGTCTGCACGCCGCCTGGAGCGACGCCCTCCTCCGCCACCGGCCCGACGACGTGGACGCGCTGGCCTGGCACCTGCTGCGCGCCGAGGACCCCCGGGCCTCGGAGTACCTGCGCCGGGCGGCGGAACGCGCGGCGGCCCTGTACGCGAACGAGGACGCGGACGCGTACTACCGCCGGCTGACCCCGCTCGTCGCCGCCGACCCGGCCCGGGCGGCGGAGGTGGGCCTGGACCACGGCGCCCTGCTCCAGCGGATGTCCCGCGTCGAGGACGCCACCGGCGTGCTGTACGCGGCGCTGGACGCGGCCGACCGGGCCGGGGCCGGGTCCACCGCCGTGGCGGTCACCGCCCGGCTCGCCGAGGCCCTGATCAGGGCGGGCCGGCAGGACGAGGCGCGCCGGGCGCTCGACGCCCGCCGGCCGGGCCCGGCGACCCCGCCGGACGCGGTGGCCGCCCACCGCCTGGCCACCGCCATCCTCCCCGTCGTCGCGGGGCGGCACACCGAGGCCGCCGAGGCGGCGGACGGGTCCGCCGCGGTCGCCGCGCGGCTGCCCGGCCGGGAGGGCGCCCGGGCGCGGGGCCCGCCCGGGGGGCCGCGCGCCCCCACCCCCCCCCCCCCCCCCCCGCGAGGGGGGGGCCCCGCCGGCCC
>NZ_JBHYKM010000236.1:0-2443 GCF_042741435.1 Streptomyces sp. NPDC058955
GCTCCAGCCAGCTGGAGACGGCGTAGCCGCCGCCGAGCTGTGCGGCCTTCCAGGGCCGCAGCGGCTCCAGGCTGTGCATGGTCATGACATGCGGGATGCCGTGCAGCAGCCCCGCCAGGTGACCGGCGGCGTTGGCGTACCAGGTGTGGCTGTGGACGAGGTCGGCGCCCGCGACGTCCGGGGCCATCGCCAGCCCGGCACCGAGGAAGCCGAGCGCGGGGTTGCCGCCCGGGGGCGGCGGCGGGGTCGGATAGCCCGTGGTGCCGGGCTCGGGGACCGGACGCCCCAAGGAGCGGACGCGCACGTCGGCGATCCGGCGCAGGGCGCGGGTGAGTTCGGCGGCATGGACGCCCGCACCGCCGTAGACCTCCGGCGGGTACTCGCGGGTGAGCAGGTCGACGCGCATGGGAACGAATCCTTTCCGCGCGTTCTCAGCAGCACTTGCCGACGTCGCCGTCCGTGGTGGCGGTCGGGGTCGGGGTCACGGCGCTGACGCCGCCGTCCGCGGACGGCACCGCGGCCGGCCCGTCGCCCCACGCGACGGCCTGGGTCGCGCAGACCCCGGCGAGCAGCAGGCCGGCGACGAGGAGGGTGAGTCTCTTGCCCATGGAAAGGAGCTCCTTCGATGCGTTCGATGCGTCGGATGACACTTGCCGTGGGGGATGACAACGGGAGTCAATCGAGCATGACAAGAACTGTCAATCGACTTCCCCCGGGCGTGTCGGGTCTCGAAGGCCTGTCATACGGGGAGGGGGTACGGGGAGGTAAAGATTCCGCCGGATCCGACCGGGGCGAGAGCGCTTGCTGCGGCATGAAGTCGGCCACACGCACGTGCATGCGCCTCGCAACCAGGTGTCTGACCAGTGAGACTCCGGAGCGGCCGGAAGAGCACCCCCATGCTTTCCGGCCTGCTACGAAGGATCTTCGGACATGGCCGGTTTCATTCGGGCCGGGCACAGGCATACTTGCTACCTGTCAGTTGACTTTGTAATCAATAGTCAAGAGACGACAAAGACCGAGTCAAGCATCGATGGGGAGCGGGCTCGGACGAGGAGCGATATGGACCAGAAGCATTCAATCGATGCCAAAGGGATCGGCGGTCGGGTGCGGGAGCTCCGGCAGAAGCGGGGCCTGCACCAGCAGGACCTCGCCTCCGAGGACGTGTCCAGCAGCTACGTGTCCCTGATCGAGTCCGGCAAGCGCGTGCCCTCCCAGGCCGTGCTCGCGACCCTCGCCGCCAAGCTCGGCGTCTCCCCGGAGTACCTGCTCACCGGCCGCAGCGACACCCAGGCCAAGGAGCTCCAGCTCAAGATCGGCTTCGGGGACATGGCGCTGCGCAACGGCGCCAACGGCGAGGCCCTGCAGTCCTTCAGCGAGGCCCTCGCCCAGTCCCAGTTCCTCGACCACGCCCTGGTGCGGCGGGCCCGCCGGGGCCAGGCCGGCGCGCTGGAGAAGCTGGGCCAGATCGAGGCGGCCATCCCGATCCTGCACGAGCTGTACGACGACCCCGAGGTCGTCGTCGGCTCGGACGAGTGGGCCCAGCTCGGCGTCGCCCTCTGTCGCTGCTACCGCGACGTCGGCGACCTCGCCCTCGCCGTGGACATCGGCGAGGCCGCGCTCTCCCGCCTCAACGCGCTCGGCCTGGACGTCACCGACGACCACATCCAGCTCGGCGCGACCCTGATGGGCTGCTACCACGAGCGCGGCGACCTGACCAAGGCGCAGATGCTCGCCAACCGGCTGCTCTCCGTCGCCGAACAGGCCGGGGCCCGGGCCGGCCGCGGCGCCGTCTACTGGAACTCGGCCCTGGTCGCCGAGTCCCGGGGGCAGACCGCCGAGGCCCTCGCCCTCATCGAGCGGGCCCTCGCCCTGATGGCCGAGGGCGACAACGCCCGCCACTGCGCCATGCTCAAGCAGGGGTACGGCTACTTCCTGCTCGCCGCGCCGGAGCCCGACCCCCAGCGCGCCAAGGAACTCCTGGAGCAGGCCCGCGAGGCGCTGCTCGGGGCCGGCAGCGTCGGCGAACTGGCCGACTGCGAGATCGACCTGGCCCGGGCCCAGCTGCGGCTCGGCGAGGTGTCCGAGGGCGGGGCCCGCGCCGAGCGCGCGCTCGGGCTGCTGGGCGCCGAACCGACCCCCGAGGCCGTCGCCGCCCGCAACACGATGGCCGAGGCCGCCCTGCTCGCCGGCGACACCGACCGGGCCGCCGAGATCCTGCGCACCTCGGGGCGCCAGCTCGGCCACCTCGCGTCGAGCCGCCGGGTGGCCCACCTCTGGCAGCGCACCGCCGAGTTGTGGCAGGCGTGCGGCGACGCCGGGGAGGCGGTCGCCGCGTACCGCAAGGCGCTCGCGATGGTGGGCATGCCGAGCCTGCCCCTGGCGGCCGGGGCGTTCACCACCCCGGCGCCCCGCCGCTCCTGACCGCCGGCGGACCCGCCCGCGC
>NZ_JBHYKM010000237.1:0-2423 GCF_042741435.1 Streptomyces sp. NPDC058955
CCAGCCAGCGGCGCCGCCCGGAAGCCCGGGCCCCGGGCGTGAGGGTGGGCACCGCCCTGCGGAACGCCTGCCCACGCGGAGGGCCGGCGGACCGCGCCGCCCATGAGCCGGGCGTGAGGGTGGGCGCCGTCCTGCGGAAGGCCCGCGTACGTGGCGGGTCAGGCCGCCAGGTCGCCTGGGGTTTCGCGGGGGGTCGGGTCCACCGAGGGGCCCGTGAGGTCCTCGACCGGGGGGAGCGGTTCCGGCGGCGGCGCGGGCGCCGCGGCCGGCGGCTCCGGCGTGGCCCGCTCCAGGAAGCGGAGCAGCTCGACCGGGATCGGCAGGACCAGGGTCGAGTTCTTCTCGGCCGCGACCGCCATGACCGTCTGGAGCAGCCGCAGCTGGAGGGCCGACGGCGCCTCCGCCATCTGGTGCGCCGCCTCCGCCAGCTTCTTCGACGCCTGCAGCTCCGCGTCCGCGTTGATCAGGCGCGCCCGCCGCTCCCGGTCCGCCTCCGCCTGCCGCGCCATCGAGCGCTTCATGGTCTCGGGCAGGGAGACGTCCTTGATCTCGACCCGGTCGATCTGCACGCCCCACCCGATCGCGGGGGAGTCGAGCATCAGCTCCAGGCCCTGGTTGAGCTTCTCGCGGTTGGACAGCAGGTCGTCGAGGTCGCTCTTGCCGATGATCGACCGCAGCGAGGTCTGCGCCATCTGCGAGACCGCGAACTTGTAGTCCTCGACCCGCACCAGCGCCTCCGCCGCGTCCACCACCTTGAAGTAGACGACCGCGTCGACCCGGACCGTCACGTTGTCCCGGGTGATGCCCTCCTGCGCGGGCACCGGCATCGTGACGATCTGCATGTTCACCTTGTGCAGCCGGTCCACCGCCGGGACGATCATGGTGAAGCCCGGCGGCCGCACCTCGCCCCGCAGCCGGCCGAAGCGGAAGACGACGCCCCGCTCGTACTGCTTCACGACGCGCGCCGCCGCGCCGACGTAGGCCACGGCGGCGACGGCGGCTCCCGCGACCGCCAAGAGGATGTCTTCGATCATCACGGCCCCCTGAGAAAGGGTTACAAAAAGGGTATTCCCTCTCCTGGGGGGCGTGAACTCACAGCCAGCTCGCGAACTCCAGCAGCCACTCGGCCTCCTGCCGGCGCCCGCCGGCCAGCGCCCGGGTGCCGGACTCGACGGTCCGGAAGAGCGTCCAGCCGCGCAGCCGCTCCCGGTCGACGTCGAGCGAGTCGGCCAGCTTGTTGACCCGCCGCCGGGCCGCCGGGGCGCCGGCGGAGGAGGCGACCAGGTCCTCGACCCGCTCCCGGACCAGCCGCGCGAGGTCGTAGGCGCGCTCGCCGACGACCGGGTCGGGCCCGACGGCCAGCCAGGGCGCGCGGTCGCCGCCGAGCACCTTGCCCTGCCGGAAGTCGCCGTGCAGCAGCAGCTCCTCGGCGGACCCGGTGAGCAGCTCCTCGCGGGCGGCGAGGGCGGCGGCGGTGAGCTCCCCGGCGACGGCGTCGGCGCGGTGCCGCTCCATCGCCTCGGCCTGGCGCGCGGTGCGGCCGGCCACGGTGTCGAAGGAGTGCCCGGCCGGCGGGTCCACCCACAGCTTCCGTACGGTCCCGGCCGCCTCCAGGAGCGCCTTGGCCTCCGGCAGCGAGCGGAGCGACACCTCGGGGTGCAGCCGTTCGAGGACGAGGGCGCCCTCGGGGGCCTCCCCGAGGAGCTGTACGGCACCCCAGCCGTTCCAGTGCGCGAGCGCGTCCCGCTCCTGCTCCGGACGGGTGTACGGCGGCGCGATCTTCAGCGCGGCGGGCGTGCCGGCGGCGTCGCGGACGAGCAGGACCAGACTGCCGCGTCCGCCGGGGGCCACCACCCGCTCGACGGTCAGACCGGCCTCCTCGGGCACCCGCTCGGCGAGGCCGGGGAGCCGCCCGAGCCAGTCGGCCGCGGCGGCCTCGCCGTACTTCTCGTGGAGCGCCGTCACCAGTCGCCGGGGGGCTTCGAAACCCATGCGTGCGTTGTTCCTTCTGCTGGGGCGGGGTGATCAGGGCTGGTGGGGGCCGGACTCACACCCGCTCGGCGAGCCCAGGAAAGGTTACGTCGCGGCCGCGCCACCGCACCGCGCGGACCGCCGCCTCCCGGAGGGCGGCCGCCGCCTCCCGGCGCAGCGCGCCGTCGGCGGCCCGCACCAGGTCGGAGTAGACCCCGGCCACCCGGTCCTCCAGGACGGCCGCGAGCCGCACCGCGCCCGCCGGGTCCGCGACCCGGAACGGCAGCTCGTACGCGGCGGCCGCGGCGGCCGGCGTGGGGCCCCGGGGGCGGGCGGGGGGGGGCTGGGGGGCGCGGGCGCGGGGGCGGCGCCGCGCCCGCCGCCGGCGGGGGCCCCGGCGCCGCCGCGCCCCCCCCCCCCCCCCCCGGGCCCGGTCGTGGCCGGTCCCGTGG
>NZ_JBHYKM010000238.1:0-2405 GCF_042741435.1 Streptomyces sp. NPDC058955
GTCCTCGGTGTTCGCCGGCTCGCCGTCGGCCTGGAGGCGCCGGACGAACCAGCGCGTCACGTGCGCCCGGGGGGGGGGGGGGGTGCGGGTGCCCGCCGCCCCCGCCGGCCCGCCGGCCCGGCCCGCCCCCCCCCGGGGCCCGCTCCGGCGCGGGGGCGGCAGCGGCCGGTGCGGGGGCGGCCGCGGCGGCCGGTGCCGGGGCGGCGGCGTGGAGCCGGTCGAGGCGGTCGGTGAGGTCGACGATCCGGGCGGTGGCGCGGGCGTGGTCGTCGCGGGTCCAGGCGAGGTCGTGTGCGAGCCGGGCGGCCTCCTCGGGGCCCGCGGTGCGGATCCACTCCCCCAGCTCCCGGACGCGGGTCTCGGCGTGCCGGCGCTCGCGTTCCATCAGTGCGCGGCGGGCGGTCAGCGCCTCGGCGCCGCCGGGCCGGCGGTCGTGGGCGGCGGCGGCCGCCGCGTACAGCTCCCGCCCGTGGTGGGGCGCCTCGCCGACGTCCTGGAGGAGGGACTCGACGACGTCCCACGGCAGCAGTTCGGTGCCGTCGAGGCAGGCGCCCAGCCCGTCCGGGTCCCGTTCGGCGAAGACGGCCCACCAGCCGCCGGTCCGCTCGGCGCGGGCCGCGAGCCCGCCCAGCCAGAGGGTGAACTCCGCCATCTCGGACGGAAGGTGAGTGACCGTCATGCGTGCACCTGCCCTGCGGTAGAAGGGGACCTTCCGGTCCGCCGCAGGGCATTGCACCGCAGTCGTGTTACGGGACGGCTACGGACCGTTTTCCTTTCCGTGCCCCGGGGACCACATCGGTGCCGTACCGACCGGTCACAGGGTGACGACGATCCCGGTGTGGGGGCGCTTGCCGAGGCGGGCGATCATGGCCGGCCAGTCCACGAGCCAGAACTGGTACGTGTACTTGCGGGAGAGCAGTCGGCGGACGTGGCGCAGCTCCTCGCCGGTGACGAGCCGGGCGGTGCCGGGGGTGCGGACGGCGCCGTCGGGGACGTTGCCGCGCACGTCGCAGACGGCCAGCTCGACCCTGGGGTCGTTGCGGAGCCGCTTGACCTTCCAGGAGTCGGTGCGGGTCCACACGTACACCCGTTCGCCCTCGACGGCGTACCAGACGGGGGTGGCGACCCCGGTGCCGTTCTTCCGGAAGGTGGTGAGGCTGAGGTAGCGGGCGCGCCGCAGCTCGTCGGGGATTCGTCCGTCGGTCGTCATGACCGCCGAGCCTATGCCGGGGTGGGGTTGCGGGCGTGGGTCAGGGTCTCCCAGGCGACGAAGAGGTCGTCGGTGCCGCCGGGCCGCTGGCTGGCGGCGAGCTTCGCGGTCTGCGGCAGCCGCATGCCCATGCGGCCTTCGAGGTGGTTGAGGGCGACCTCGACGTCGGGGCCCATGGTGCGCTCGACCTTGCCGCCGCACAGCCAGCGTGGGGCGGTGGCGCCGAGTTGGTAGCGGGCGTGGAACTCCAGGGCGGCGGCGATCCGTTCGGCCTGGTCCCGGTAGAGGTCGACGCCCTGGTGCCAGGCGGTCTCGGCGATGTGGGCGGTGGCGGCGAGGGAGTAGCCGATGTGCATGAAGTTGCGGCAGGTCTCCTGGCCGAGGCCGTCGCGGTAGGTGCGCTGGCCGAACCAGTAGGTGGCCAGCTCGTCGGGCGTGTCGATGGTGCCGCCGGGCGGCGGCTTGGGCAGGGCGCCGTCGGAGGCGAGGTAGAAGTAGGCGGGGACGCGGGCGCGGTAGCGGCGTACGGACTGCTCGAAGAGGCGGCGGTCCTCCAGGAAGACGGCCATGCCGATGGCGGCGTCGGTCATCGCCAGCTCCCAGTTCCCGTTGTAGTCGGGGACGTCGGAGGTGACGGCCGGCAGATACGCCTTGCGCAGCATCCACTTGAAGCGCTGGACGGCCGCGCCGCCCCAGGCGGGGTAGCCGGCGTGCACGATGTCGGCGGCGCGCGCCCAGGAGGAGCCGGACCAGGCGGTCTGGAGGTCGGCGTCGTCGCGGGTGTGCTCCTTGACGGTCCGCGCCCAGGCGTCCATGATCTCGACGGCCTTCGCGGCGTGCGCCCGCTTCCCGGAGACGGACCACATGAGCGCGTGGGTGTACGCGGCGAGGGCGTCCTCGCGTTCGGCGACGCAGGCGTCGGTGCCGGCGTTGGAGGCGCAGGCGACGGTCGCGGCGGGGTGCGGCACGTAGTCGAGGGCGGCGTACGCGGAGGCGGCCATCGCCCGGTAGGCGGAGGTCCAGGGCTCCTCGCCGGCCGCCACGTGGCGCCGGACGGCGTCGAGCTGGGCGCCGCCGACGAGGACGCCGGGGTGGCGGAAGCGTTCCGGCGCGGCACCGGCCGGCGGCGCCTGTGCCCGGTCGCCGGTGTCCGCTCCGCCGCAGGCCGCCGTGGCGAGCCGCAGCAGCGGGGCGA
>NZ_JBHYKM010000239.1:0-2091 GCF_042741435.1 Streptomyces sp. NPDC058955
GGCTCATCGCCGCGCTGCCCGCGCTCGGCGGCCTGACCGTCCTGGCCGAGCCCGTCCTGGGCGGCCTGGTCCTCGCGATCGGGCTGGGGCTGCTCTGGATGTCGCCGCTGTGGACCACCCGGCACAAGCGGATCGGCACCGCCACGGCGGTGGCCGTGCCGGCGCTCCTGCTGCTCGGCGGGCTGATGCTCGCCGGGGGCCGGATCGGCCTTCTGGAGCTGCTGCTGATCGGCGTGTTCCTGGTCGCCGTGCCGGCCGCCGGCGCGCTGGTCCTGCTGCGGGCCCTCCGGGACTGACCCGGCGACCCCGACGACAACGACCACGACCGAGACCACCCCTGCGGTGGCGACCGCGCCGGGCCTACTCCTCGCGCTGGAACTCGACTTCGGCGCGTTCCGCGTCGAGGGCGGCCTGCGCGTGGTTGTAGAGGTCGTGGACGAACGCCTTGGCGTCCTCCGGCGAGATGCCGGTCCCGAGGGCGAGCAGTCGTTCGGTCCAGGCGGCGAGCGGGTCGCCCTGCTCTTCGGCCATGACGTCTCCTTCGGTCCTTCTCGGCCCGGTCCTCCTTCCATCGTCCGCCGCGCCCGGGCCGCCCGCAATCGCCCGGTTCAGGCCCCGCCGCGCACCCGGAGGGCCGTGTCGCGGAGCCACCGGGCGCTGCGCTTGGGGATGCGCGCCTGGGTCGCGTAGTCGACGCGGACGAGGCCGAAGCGCTGGGCGTAGCCGTAGGCCCACTCGAAGTTGTCGAGGAGCGACCAGGCGAGGTAGCCGCGGACGTCGGCGCCGACCTCGCGGGCGCGGGCGACGGCGGCGAGGTGGGCGGAGAGGTAGGCGGTGCGGTCCCGGTCGTCGACGTACCCGGCGGCGTCCGGGACGTCGTCGTAGGCGGCGCCGCTCTCGGTGACGACCATGGGGGTGCCGGGGTAGTCGCGGGCGATGCGGAGCAGCAGGGCGGTGAGGTCGTGGGGCATGACCTCCCAGCCGAGGCCGGTGACGGGCAGCCCGCCGTGCGGGAGGCCGCGGGTGACGGGGCGGCCCTGGGCGTCGCTGGTGGAGCCGTGCTCGTCGGTCCCCGAACTGCGCATGGAGCGGTAGTAGTTGACGCCGAGCGTGTCGATGCGGGTGGCGATGGTGTCCAGGTCGCCGTCGCGGACCGGGATGTCGACGCCGTGCACGGCGAGGTCGGCGACGAGGTCGTCCGGGTAGCCGCCGCGCAGGATCGGGTCGAGGTAGAAGCGGAACCCGAAGGCGTCGGCGCGGCGGGCGGCCTCGCGGTCGGCCGGGCTGTCGGTGGCCGGGGCGCTGGTGCCGAGGAGGTGGGTGACGGCGAGGTCGAGCGGGTGCCGGGCGTCGGCGCGCAGTCGGCGGGCGGCGAGGCCGTGGGCGAGGTGGAGGTGGTGGACGGCGGCGACGCCGTCGGCGAGGGACCGCCCGCCGGGCGCGTGGACGCCTTCGACGTGCCCGAGGACCGCCGAGCAGAACGGCTCGTTGAGCGTGGTCCAGTGGGTGACGCGGTCGCCGAGCCGGTCGTGGACGAGGGCGGCGTAGTCGGCGAAGCGGTGGGCGGTGTCCCGGGCGGGCCAGCCGCCGGCGTCCTGGAGCTCCTGGGGCAGGTCCCAGTGGTAGAGGGTGAGCCAGGGGGTGATGCCGCGGCCGAGGAGTTCGTCGACGAGCCGGTCGTAGAAGGCGAGCCCCTTCGGGTGGGCGGGACCGCGCCCGCCGGGCTGCACGCGCGGCCAGGAGACGGAGAAACGGTACGTGTCGAGCCCGAGGTCCGCCATGAGGGCGACGTCCTCGGGCATGCGGCGGTAGTGGTCGCAGGCCGTGTCGCCGGTGTCGCCGTTGTCGATCGCGCCGGGCACGCGGCAGAAGGTGTCCCAGATGGAGGCGGTCCGGCCGTCCTCGGCCGCCGCGCCCTCGATCTGGTACGCGGAGGTGGCGGCGCCGATGCGGAAGCCGGGCGGGAGTCGGGCGATCAGGGCGTCGTCGTCGGGGAAGCGGGCGTCGGCGGTCATGGGTGGGTGCTCTCTCCGGTGGCAGCGGTACGGGGGGGGGGGCGGGGGGCGGCGCGGGGCGGGGGGGGGGCCCCGC
>NZ_JBHYKM010000240.1:0-1975 GCF_042741435.1 Streptomyces sp. NPDC058955
GGTTTGCAGGTTCGCAATGGACGAAAGACTATGCCTTGAAAACTATTCAATATGCTGTTTCAGTCGGTGCAAAAATATTTATCTTACAATTGATTGCAGGTTTTGGACTTACTTTTCTCCAAGAGTGGGCTACGGGCTTTAATGTTGAAGACAATGTAAGTTTGGTGGGTATGATTGGCTGTAGTGTGGTACTGCTGGCATTAACCAAAATTGTGCCTGATATGCTCCAAGGTGTGATTAACGGTTCATCTATTGGAAGTGGTGCTGCTTTAACTTCTGCCCTACGTGCTGTGGCTGCTGCGACAGCTGGCGCTGCTGCTGGTGCAGCTGGTGCGTCTATGGCTACAAAAGGCGCTGGAGCGTTGGCAAGTGAACAGCTTAAAACGGCTCAAGCAACTGGCACAGGCCCATCGAGTGCAATGGGTAAAGCTGGTTTTATGGCTGGTAATATGGCCATGAATATGAGTTCTGCTTTAAAAAGTGACCTTGGTAGTCGTTTAAGTGGTTCTACGACTGGTGGACGTATGGCTGGCTCGATGATGAATAAAGCAAACGAGCTACGGTCAAAACGATCTAAAAGCAATCAGGATGAAAACACTATCTCATAGGGCGAGACAGATTTTTTCTGATTATTCGCATTTGTTTAGTTGTTGTTTTATACGCTCAATCCTTGTAATAAGACCATCCACACAACTTTGATGACGTTCATAAAGTGGGTGGTCTTTATTCTGCCAGTTATCCAATATTTCTTTGGCTTCGATGTACTCTTGTTCTAGTTTGTATAGTTGACCTTTCAGTCCAAAATTATCTTTATTCCAGATAGCTAATAGCTCGGTTTCACTTAGTTTTGATAAATCAGTCATTAGTAATACTCCCATTTAACCTTTAAAATCTGTTTCTGTTCGCAATGCCTTGAATATGCGTTTTGCCGTTTCTTCTCGCACACTGGACGGGTCACGTAAAATATTGGCAATCCATATTGCAAATGCTTGATAGTCCTTATTCCCTGCTAGGTCGCTGATACTGTGGACTTTAGACAATACTGAGCTATAAGTATTTATCTGACTGTCTGACAAGTTGCAGAACATATCAACCGTGCTTGGATCTCGTTCATGGTTGATTGTTTTAGGCTTGGATTTCTGTTTAAAGCTGAATGAAAACCCAATGATTGAACGTCCTCGCTTATGTTGCTCGTATTCTGCCTTAATGTCGGTATGGTCGTTAATTTGTTGAATATCAGGCTCTAATACTCGTCTTTTAAACGATTCCATCCGTTGATGCTCTGTGTCCAATACACCAAGTCTTGACCTCAATTCCTTAGTTTCAAGCATTGATACTTTCCCAGTGCTACGCCATGCAATTAGTAGTTCATATAAACGTATGGCATAGGCACTCGTTAGGCTACTTACCTGCTCCAGTTCATAACTGGTGAAATGCTTCTCTAGGTTGGTGATCAGTGGCACAACATCATCTGAAAACCTGATACGGACAAGGGCTTCATTTTCAACATAGGACACACGCTGTACCCATCGGCTCATAACATTCTCAAGATTGCCTTTAGCCGTTAATTTTTGGTAACTAAAGCGACGCTCAAACAAGTTTTTGCAAGCATCCTTTAAGACTTTGTAGGCGGTGTTTCTATGGACATTGAAATGGTTAATGTAGCTTTCTGCATGGATAGTTAAATCACGGTCACTAGGGATATTAGACTCCCTCGCCTCCAGTATTGCTAAAAGGATTAGGCGTTGTTCTGCAAGGTCTAAATTATAACTGGCATTGATCAGCGCATTATCCTTAACGACTAGGTCTTTTTTCATACATAGCAACTTATTCGAATTTTGTTGTTATAGCAACATTATATAACAATGTTGTAATATGCAAGATAAACGTTGCTATATTGCAAGATAAACGTTGCTATATTGCAAGATAAACGTTGCTATATTGCAAGATAAACGTTGCTATATAAAGTCTGAAA
>NZ_JBHYKM010000241.1:0-1842 GCF_042741435.1 Streptomyces sp. NPDC058955
ACGCCGCCGCCCCGGCAACGGCCGACGCGGACGACCCCGCCCCGGCCGCGGCCGCCACCGCGCCGGAGCGGGCCCGGCCCCGAGGCGCCCGGGACGACGTGGCGGAGGGCGACGCCGCCGAAGGGCCCGCGCCCACCGCCGTACCCGACCTGCCCGCCGGCGGGGCCGAACCGCGCGGCGCCCGGTTCCGGGTCCCCGGCACGTCACGTCACACCGGCGGCTCCCGTACCGGCCCCGCGCCCGCGCCCGCCGGTCCCGCGGCCTCCCCGGACGGGGACGCGGAGGCCGCCCGCGCCGCCGCCAACGCCGTCTACGCCCTCCAGCGGCTGCGGGCCCAGGGCCGTACCGGCGAGGCGCACGAACTGCTCTGCGAGGCGCTCGGCGGGCCGCCCGGCCGGCTGCCGGCGCTCGCCGGGGAACTCCACCGCGCCGGATTCGGCGCCGACTGGCACACCCTGCTCTGGGAGGCCGCCTCGCTGCCGCCCGCCCGGTTGGCCGCCGTCGCCGGGGCGCTCGCCGACGCGGGCCGCGCCGACGACTGCGAACAACTGCTGCGCCAGGGGGTCGCCCGGCCCGTCGAGGAGCTGGCCGGAGCCGTCGCCGCCCTGGTCGCCGAGGGGCACGACCGGGAGGCGCACGCGCTGCTCACCGCCTTCATCCGGGTCCGCACCCCCGAGGAGGCGGCCCGGCTCGCGGCCGTGGACCCGGCGCTGCTCCTGCCCCGGCTCGGCGCGGCCGCCCGCGGCCTGTCGCCCGCCGTCGACCGCGCCCTGCGGCACGCGCTGCGGGTCGGCGGCGTCCTCGGGCCCTGAGCCGGGGAAGCCCGGAGACCTCGGCGCCCCCGGCTCCGCGAACGGAACCGTACGAGCGGGGAGCAGTCGGCACGTGTCGGTACGTGCCCGGTGTGGACCACTCCGGTATCAAACATCCTCGACTGTGCTGCTTCCGGGCGGCAGTCTTGCTCCGGGGTGTGACGGGGCTTACGTTCTCCTCCTACGCATCGTGTCTACGGGCGTAGAGGCTCTCTGACGCCGTGCCGAAGGAGCAGCTCATGACCGTCGTACGCGCCGCGCTCGTCCAGGCGACCTGGACCGGCGACACCGAATCCATGATCGCCAAGCATGAGGAGCACGCCCGCGAGGCGGCCCGCCAGGGCGCCCGGGTGATCGGGTTCCAGGAGGTGTTCAACGCCCCCTACTTCTGCCAGGTCCAGGAGCCCGAGCACTACCGCTGGGCCGAGCCCGTGCCGGACGGCCCCACCGTCACGCGGATGCGGGAGCTCGCCCGCGAGACCGGCATGGTGATCGTCGTCCCGGTCTTCGAGGTCGAGTCCGAGGGCTTCTACTACAACACCGCGGCCGTCATCGACGCCGACGGCAGCTACCTCGGCAAGTACCGCAAGCACCACATCCCGCAGGTCAAGGGATTCTGGGAGAAGTACTACTTCCGCCCGGGGAACGCCGGCTGGCCGGTCTTCGACACCGCCGTCGGCAAGGTCGGCGTCTACATCTGCTACGACCGCCACTTCCCCGAGGGCTGGCGCCAACTCGGTCTCAACGGAGCCCAGTTGGTCTACAACCCGTCGGCCACCCATCGCGGCCTCTCCTCCTACCTCTGGCAGCTGGAGCAGCCCGCCGCCGCCGTCGCCAACGAGTACTTCGTCGCCGCGATCAACCGCGTCGGCGTCGAGGAGTACGGCGACAACGACTTCTACGGCACCACGTACTTCGTCGACCCGCGCGGCCGGTGGGGGGTGGGTGGGGCGGACGGCGGGCGGTGGGGAGAGGGCGCGCGGGCGCGGTGGGGGCGGGTCGGGGAGGGGGGGCGCGCGGGGTGGGTGGG
>NZ_JBHYKM010000242.1:0-1777 GCF_042741435.1 Streptomyces sp. NPDC058955
CCCACTCACCCCCACCCCCCCCCACCCCGCGATGGTTTGGTGTCTCGTGGGCTCGGTGTTGTGTATAAGAGACAGGTACGACTCCGGCCCTCGGCCGTTTCCCGTCCACGCTCGGAAGTCCGCGCTGGGACGTCCGCGCTCAGATGCCTCTGCGCGGGCCCGGCGGCAGCGCCGCCTGCGGCGGATGGTGCTGTGCCGACCAGGCCGGCGGATACGCCGCGTGCTGGTGGCCGTGGAGCCCCGGGAAGCCCGACAGGCCGGAGAAGCCCGACAGGCCCGTGCTCCGCGCCGTGCCGAAGGCCCGGAACGCCAGCTCCTCCTCGCCGCTGCGGTCACCCGGAAGCGTGCGGAACGACCGGCGGTACTCCGAGTACAGGGCATCGAAGATCGGCGTCGCCGAGTATCCGGCCGGTACGTCCTGCGCCGGGCGCATGCCGGGGATCGGACTCGGATACGGCTGGGGGGAAGGGTCGTATGCGTGCACGTAGGTGCCAACGACCCCGCCGACCGTCGGATGCGGGCGGCTCTCCGAAAGAGGGGCCCGCCGGGGACGCGGCACGGTCGGCGCTCCCCAGGGACGCACCGGCCCTATCCCCGGACGCCCGTCGGCCATCAGGTGCCGGCCAGCGGCATCGCGGCGGCGACCAGGCGCCCGTTCACCGCGGCCTTCTCCAGGGCGTCCCGCAGCAGGTCCTCGCGGGGCTGCTGGCCGATGGAGCCGACCGGCGCCGCGAAGACCAGCACCGTGTGCGACTTGTTGGCCGCCGCGCGCCAGCCCTCGGTGACCTGGAGCGGCTGGTGCGCCTGCCACCAGGCGGTCTGGCCCGCGCCGCCGGCACCGGGCTGGAGCACCGAGTGCAGCTGGCCCATGGCGACCAGGACCGACCAGCCGGGCAGCGCGGCCGGCTTGGAGTTCAGGTCGGCGACCGGGTGGAAGCCCTGCTCGGCGAGGAGCGACAGGAACTCGTCGGTGAGCCGGTCGGAACCGGGCCGGGCGACCGGCGCGGTCGGCTCCACGACCAGCGCCGGGTGCAGCTCGCCGTCGATCAGGACCAGACCGCTGGTGACGCCGAGCACGGCCTGCTCGGGGTGGGCGGCCGTGAGCGCGTCGGCGGCGTCGGCGGCCGTGATGGAGGCCACGGCGCCCTGGAGCTGGTCCTCGGCGACCCGGACGACCTGCGACGGGATGCAGCTGGCGTGGGCGAAGGCGAGGACGGCGGTCTCCTCGCCGACGAACAGCACCGTGCTGGTGCGCTCCTGCTCGGAGTCGCCCGGCGTGCGGCAGGAGGTGCAGTCGTAGCTGCCCGGGGCGTTGTCGCCGGCGAGCAGCCGGTCGGCTTCTTCGTCGCCGATCTCGGCGCGTACGTCCTCGCTGACGTCGAGCATGCGCGGCACGGGGGGCTCCCTGGAGTCGGTACGGACGGACCCCGGGCCTTTCCCGGGCGTCTCATGACGAGTTCAACGGGTCAGGCGCGGGCGGGGTCACGCGCGGAGGGCGGACAACTTGCCACTGGCGCGTGCGGAGGGGCGGCCCGGACGCGGGCGGCGCCCGTGACTCCGACCGGGTGGGAAGTGAACAGCGTTCCGCGCGGCACGGAGCCGGGGCGTCCGGGCCCGACCTAGCCTGCGGCGATGTCGATGATCCGATTTTGGACAGCCGGCTCGCTCGCGGCGGCCTCCCCGCCGGCGGGGGGGCCGCCGCCCCCCGCCCCCCCCCCCCCCCCCCCCCCCCCCCCCCCGCCCGCGCGCGCCCCCCCCCCCCCCCGCGCGCCCCCCC
>NZ_JBHYKM010000243.1:0-1649 GCF_042741435.1 Streptomyces sp. NPDC058955
CCCCCCCCCCCCCCCCCCGGCCGGGCCCCCCCCCCCCGGCCCCTCCCCCCCCCCGGCCGCGGCGCGCGCCCCCGCGGGCCGGCCGCTCTCCCCCCCGCGGGCGGGGGGCCGGCCCGTCCGCTCCTGCGTGGGCCGACCGTTCACCGGGCCCCGGCCCCCTTCCCGTACTCCTCGAACAGCGCGCGCAGGGCGGGCCGGCAGTGGCCGCCCTGGCAGCGGCCCGCCCCGGCGCGGGTACGGCGGCGCAGCCCGTCGAGACCGGCCGGCGGGACGACCGACGCGAGCGCGTCCCGCACCTCGCCCCGGGTGACGTGCTCGCAGTGGCAGACGACCGTCCCGAAGGCGGGGTCGCGGGCGACGGCCCCGGCGTCCCGGTAGGGGCGGGGGAACGCCTCGCCGAGGTTGGGCATCCGCACCGGGGCGAGGGGCCGTTCGGGGCCGGTCCGCAGGCCGCACTCGGCGAGCAGGCCGAGGACGTGCTCGGCGAGGGCGAGGGAGGCGGACAGGCCGGTGGAGCGGATCCCGCCGACCGTGACGTACCGCAGCGCGGGGCGGGCGCCGCACCGGTAGTCCTCCCGGCCGGTCGCGGCCCGCAGCCCCGCGTACGCGGCCGTCACCTCCTCCGCCACGAGCGCGGGCACGATCCGCGCGCCCCGGTCCCGCAGCCCGGCGAGCCCTTCGGCGGTGGTGCCGGTGGCCGTGCGGTCGTCGAGGTCCTCGGCGGTCGGGCCGAGCAGGACGTTCCCGTACACGGTGGGCGCGACGAGGACGCCCTTGCCGAGCGGGCCGGGGACGGGCAGCAGGATGTGGCGCACGAGGTCGCGGGCGGCCTTGTCGTAGACGAGCAGCTGGCCCCGGCGGGGCGTGACGGTGAAGTCCCGCACGCCGAGCAGCGCGTCGAACCGGTCCGCGTGCAGTCCGCAGGCGTTGACGAGGAAGCGGGCGGTGAGCGGGCCGCGCGTGGTCGTCAGCCGGTGGGGCGCTCCCGGGACGGTGGCGACGTCCGTCACCCGGCAGCCGAGGAGGAGGTCGACGCCGGAGCGGACCGCCTGGGTGGCGTAGGCGAGGGTGGTGGTCCAGGGGCAGATCAGCGACTCGCCCGGCACGGCGAGCGCGGCGAGCGCGCCCGGGCCCAGGTGGGGTTCGCGGTGGCGGAGTTCGGCCGCGTCGACGATCCGGGTGGCGTGGTGCCCGTTGCGGGCCGCCTTGGCGGCGAGCCCCGGCAGCGCGGCCCGCTGCTCCTCGTCCCAGGCGACGAGGAGCGCGCCGACCGGTTCGACGGGGATGCCGGCCTCGGCGGCGTAACCGGACAGCAGCCGGTGTCCCGCGCGCACGAGCCCCGCCTCCAGGGTGCCGGGGGCGGCGTCGAACCCGGTGTGGAGGATCGCCGTGTTGGCCTTGGAGCTGCCCTCCCCGACGTCGTCCGCCGCCTCGACGAGCGCGACCCGCAGCGCGTACCGGGCGAGCGCCCGGGCGATCGCACACCCCACGACCCCGGCCCCCACGACCACGACGTCGTACGCGGCCCGTGCCCCGCCGGGCAGCGGCCCACGGCGGCCGCCCCTGCCGCCCCCCGGCACCCGCCCCGGGCCGCCCCCCGGCCCCGGGCCGGGGCGGGCCGGGGGGGCGCCCCCCCCCCCCGGGCGGGG
>NZ_JBHYKM010000245.1:0-1394 GCF_042741435.1 Streptomyces sp. NPDC058955
CGGCGGGGGGGGGCGGTTTCACCCCGGGGGGCCGGTGATCCGGGGGGGGGGGAGCCCCCCCGGCGCCGTTCTCACGTCCCCACGCGCGCGTTCGTCAGCTGTCGCCGGTGCGCTCGCCGAGGACGACCGTCGTCTTCGCCTCCTTGCCGTCGCGCTCGTAGGTGATCTCCACCGAGTCGCCCGGCTTGTGGGTCCAGATCTCGCTGATGAGGGACGGGCCGCTGTCGATCGGGTGGTCCCCGAAGCCCGTGATCACGTCACCGGCCCGCAGGCCCGCCTTGGCCGCCGGGCCGTTCGGCGTCACCGACGCCGTGCCGCCCGCGCCCTGCTGGGCGATGGTCGCGCCCTCGCCCTTCTCGTTCATGTTCACGGTCGCGCCGATCACCGGGTAGACCGGCTTGCCGGTCTTGATCAGCTGCTCGGCCACGGCCTTCGCCTGGTTGACCGGGATCGCGAAGCCGAGGCCGATCGAGCCCGCCTGCGACTGGCCGAAGCCGCCGCCGGTGGACTGGATCGCCGAGTTGATGCCGATCACCGCGCCGCTCGCGTCCAGCAGCGGACCGCCCGAGTTGCCCGGGTTGATCGACGCGTCCGTCTGCAGGGCGCTCATGTACGAGTTGCTGCCGCCGCCGTCGCCCGAGGCCACCGGGCGGTTCTTGGCGCTGATGATGCCGGTCGTCACCGTGTTGGAGAGGCCGAAGGGCGCGCCGATCGCGATCGTCGAGTCGCCGACCGCCACCTTGTCCGAGTCGCCGAGCGGCAGCGGCTTCAGCCCCTTCGGGGCCTCCTTCAGCTTGAGCACGGCCACGTCGTAGCCCTCGGCCCGGCCGACGACCTCGGCGTCGTACGTCCTGCCGTCCGAGAAGGTCGCGGAGAGCGTGCCGCCCTCGGCCGCCGACGCCACCACGTGGTTGTTGGTGACGATGTGGCCCTCCTGGTCGTAGACGAACCCGGTGCCGGTGCCGCCGTCGCCCTGCGCGTCGCCCGACTTCGCCTGGATGGTGACCACGCTGGGCAGCGCCTTCGCGGCGACCGCCGCGACCGTGCCCGGGTCCCTCTTGAAGGAGGCCGGGGCCTCGCCCGAGGAGACCGTCGTCGACGCCGGGCCGTCGTCCTCGCGCTGGGCGGCCCAGTAGCCGATGCCACCGCCGATGCCGCCCGCCACGAGCGCCGCCACCAGGACGGCCGCGACGAGCCCGCCGGAGCGCTTGCGCGGGGCGGGCTCCACCGGCGGGGCCGGCACGGGCTCGCCCCAGGCCGGCACGGTCGGCGGCGCCGGCGGCCCGGCCCCCCCGCCCGCGGCCGCCCCCCCGGGGGCGGGGGCCGGGGGCGCGGCGCCCCGCGGCGGGGGGGGGGGGGGCGCGGGGGGCGGGGGCGGGGGCGGGGCCGCCCGC
>NZ_JBHYKM010000246.1:0-1358 GCF_042741435.1 Streptomyces sp. NPDC058955
GGGCCTTCCCCCGTGATGGTGGACACGCTTCGGTGATCACGCGGCGAGTGTGAGCTTAGCCGCGTGGTGTCGGCGTTCGTATTCGTTGGGGCTGAGGTGGCCGTTGGCGGAGTGCCGGCGGCGGGTGTTGTAGCGGGTCAGCCAGCCGAAGACCGTTGTCCTGCAGGTGGCGGTGTCGCCGTAGTCGCGGGCTCCCTGAAGAGTCTCGCGTTTCAGGGACGCGTGGAAGCTCTCGCAGGCCGCGTTGTCCGCGCTGGTGCCGACCGCGCCCATGGACCGGGTGACACCGAGCTGGTCGCAGAGGTCGGCAAAGGCCCTCGAGCCGTATTGGGCCCCGTGATCGGAATGGAACACCGCCCCGTCGAGGCCGCCGCGGGTCGCGGCTGCCATCCGCAGGGCGTCGGTGACGAGGCCGGTGCGCATGTGGTCGGCGATGGACCAGCCGACGACCTTGCGGCTGAAGCAGTCCAGCACGGTCGCGAGATAGATGAACTCCCCGCCCGCGAGTGGGAGATAAGTGATGTCCCCCATGTATTTCAGGCCGGGTTCGGCGGCGGTGAAGTCCCGTTGGAACAGGTCCGGAACCTGTGAGGCTGCCGGGTCCGGGACGGTGGTGCGGACGCGTCTGCGCAGGCGGATGCCGGTGATCGAGAACGTCCGCATCACCCGTGCGACGCGCTTCTCATTGACCCGTAGACCCCTCTCACGGAGTTCGGACGTCACCCTCGGCGAGCCGTAGGTTCCACGGGATTCGCCGTGGATCTCTCGGATCTTCTCGGCCAGGAGCCGGTCCTCGCGTCGCCGGGCGGCCCGGGCCTCAGCGCCGGCGACCCACTTGTAGTAGCTGGACCGGTTGACCTCCAGGACCTCGCAGAGCCGCTTCACCTCGTGGGTGTCCCGGTGGTCGTCAACGAACTGGAAGCGGCTTCTCACCAGTTCGTCTCGCCCGCGAAATACTTGGCCGCCTTGCGGAGTATGTCCCGCTCGGTCGCCAGCTTCCGCTCGCTCGCCTCGAGCTCGGCCACCCGGGCCTCGAGCTGCCGGATCCGCTCGTCCGGATCGGCGGACGGTGTCGTCTTTTCTGTCCGGACCGCTGCTTGCCCGGCCGGTGCGGGGACGGTGGTGGCGACGCCACGGCATTCGCGGTCCCGCAGCACCCACTCACGCAGGGTGGCCCGGTTGATACCCAGGTCAGCGGCGATGCTCTTGTACGTCGCCCCGGGTGTGGACTCGTACAGGGCCACGGCATCGGCCTTGAACTCGCCCGAATAGTCCTTCATCGCCATCGGCGGTCTTCTCGCTTCCTCCGGATCAAGCAGATCCAGTATCAGCGTGTCCACCACTCAGGGGGAGGCCCC
>NZ_JBHYKM010000247.1:0-1328 GCF_042741435.1 Streptomyces sp. NPDC058955
CTAGGGCCTGTCTCTTGGATCCGTCCGTGAGATCGTCGTGCTCGTGATCGAGTCTTGGGTGATCAATGACGACAGCCCTGTCCCTGTGCCGTCGGCGGGGGTGGTGGAGGCTCTTCGGTCGCGGATCGACAGCGGGCAGCTTGAGACGTGGCTGACCAGTTCGTCTGGACGGTTGCTGGCCTTCGTGACGAATACCGAGCGCGCGATGGTGGTGCTGCTCGAAGGCGAGGGTGGTCCCGGCGAGCATGCCGTGGATCCCGGAACTGCGGGGTCGAGCGACGGGTTCATCCTCTCCAACGGACAGGGCGACGAGTATCCGGATGAGGACACCGTCCCCATCTGTGAGGCATTCAGGCTCGTGGGGCACATCGTTGGCACGGGCTCTTGGCCTGCGGACGCACGTTGGGTGGTCGATCGCTGAGCGGGCTATCGCCGTGCCCAGATGAGGATCGCGGCGAGGTGGAGCGCGGCCTGGTAGGCGATGGCGAGCTTGTCGGTCCGCATGGCCAGGCCGCGCCACTGCTTGAGCCGGTTGATGCAGCGTTCGACTGAGTTGCGCTGCTTGTATGCCTCGGAGTCGAAGGCGGGCGGTCGACCTCCGGCACTGCCTCGCCGCAGCCGGTGGCCGATCTGGTCGGAGGGCTGGGGGATGACAGCGTGGATTCCGCGTTGGCGGAGGTGACTTCGGATCGCGCGGGATGAATACGCGCGGTCCGCGAGGACGGCATCGGGTCGGGTTCTCGGTCGTCCGGGTCCGCTTCGCGGAACGCGGATGGCGGCCATGACGGTCTCGAAGGCCGGGGCGTCGCCCGCCTGGCCTGCGGTGACGCGGAGGGCCAGGGGCCTTGCACGGGCGTCACTGGCGAGGTGGACTTTCGTGCTCAGGCCGCCTCGGGAGCGTCCGAGTGCGTGGTCGTCGGGTTCGGCCCGGTCTGGAGCCCCTTTTTCCTGGCTCCGGCGGAATGCTGGTGGGCCCGGCAGACGGTGGAGTCCACCGACACGGTCCAGCCGATGTCGTCAGCATCGTCGGCCGCTGCCAGCAGCGCGGCAAGGATGCGTTCCCAGGTGCCGTCCACAGCCCACCTGATCAGGCGTTTGTGGGCGGTCTGGAACGAGCCGAACTCGTCGGGCAGGTCCCGCCAGGGCGAGCAGGTGCGGTACTTCCACGCGATGGCCTCCAAGGTGCGGCGGTGATCGGCCCACCGCCGGCCGCGGACCGGATCGGCCGGCATCAACGGCTCGATCCGGTCCCACATCGCATCAGTGATTACTAACCGGACGGACACATCCGATCAACCGACCAGCCGATCAAAGAGACACGCTCTAGG
>NZ_JBHYKM010000248.1:0-1323 GCF_042741435.1 Streptomyces sp. NPDC058955
GTTTTTTTTTTTTTTTATCTCCCCCCGCGGGGGGGGGGTCCCCCCCCCCCCGTCCCCCTGGGGTGGCCCCCCCCCCCCCCCCGGGGCGGCCCCCCCCCGTTCTCGTCCGCGCTCAGTCGCGGGTGCCGAACCGCAGGACCGTCCTCGACGCGTACTCCTCGCCCGGCCGCAGCACCGTGGACGGGTCCCCGGGGCGGTTCGGCGCGTCCGGGAAGTGCTGGGTCTCCAGCGCGACACCGGCGCCCGGCCCGTAGGGCGTACCGCTCTTGCCGACCACCGAGCCGTCGAACTGCCCCGCGGTGTACACCTGGAGTCCCGGTTCCGTGGTCAGCACCTCCATGCGGCGGCCGGTGGCCGGCGCGTACAGGACGGCGGCCCGGCGCAGCGAGCCGTCGGCCCGCGGGCCCAGGACGAAGTTGTGGTCGTAGCCGTCGCCGGCGCCGGGGCGGGCCAGGGCGTCGGCGATCCTGAGCGGCCGGCGGAGGTCGAAGGCGGTGCCGGAGACGGGCAGATGGTCCCCGCGGGGAATGAGGTCGTCGTCCACCGGTGTGTAGTGCGAGGCGTCGACGGTGAGTTCGTGGCCGAGGACGTCGCCGGCGCCCTCGCCGTCGAGGTTGAAGTAGGCGTGGTTGGTCAGGTTCACCAGGGTGGCCGCGTCCGTGACCGCCGTGTAGGAGAAGGCGAGTTCGTCGTTCCGGCCGATGAGACAGCTGACGGTGACGTCCAGGTTCCCCGGGAATCCCTGGTCGCCGTCCGGGCTGTGGAGGCGCAGGAGCACCCCGGTCCACTCCGGGGTGTGCACGCTCTCGGCCTCCCAGAGGCGGGTGTCGAAGCCGTCGGTTCCGCCGTGCAGGCAGTGGCCGGTCTCCTGCGTGGTCAGCCGGTACGCCGTCCCGTCCAGCGAGAACCGGCCGTGTGCGATGCGGTTGGCGTACCGGCCGACGGTGGCGCCGAAGTACCGGGCGGTGGTGGCCGTCAGGGCCGGGTCGCGGGGAGCGAGGACGACGTCGCCCGGGACGCCGTCACGGTCCGGGACCCACAGGCCGTGCAGGACGGCGCCACGGGTGTGCACCTCCGCCGTGAGTCCGCCGGGGAAGCCGAAGGTCCACCGTTGTCCGGCGTACGGGTCGGGGCGGCAGACCGGGGGGACTCCGGTGACGGTGGGTGAGGACGGGTTCATGGGAGGTTCCTTGTCCGGAGCGGGGTATCGCCCGGAACGGGGGCAGGGAGGGCCCGGCCCCCCAGAGGGCGCGGGGGGTTGGAGGGGTGGGCCCAGAGGGACTAAAACAGGGGGGCGGCCCCCCGAAAGGTGAGGAGGGGGGT
>NZ_JBHYKM010000249.1:0-1153 GCF_042741435.1 Streptomyces sp. NPDC058955
TCGCCGCCCTTGTTGAGGTGGACGTTGACCGATCCGTCGGGGTTGATCAGGAGGTAGTCGGCCTTGCGGTCGCCGTCGAAGTCCGCGAACCGCACTCGGGAGGAGTCTGAGGTCAGGCCGGTGGCGACCTGTCCCATGTCCTGCCAGCCCCCGTAGCCGTCGCCGCCCTGGTTCAGGTAGACGTTCACCGACCCGCTGGGATTGACGATCCAGTAGTCAGCCCTGCTGTCCCCGTCGAAATCCGCCCACCGCACACGACCCGACCCCGCCTCCGAACCCCCACGGGAGGTCGAGGGGCGTTGCGCAAGTCCGTCGGTGACGGCCTTCTCCAGCCCGTTGAAGAAGACGTCTGCCATCCGGGCGTTCCCGGCGTCGTTCGGGTGCAGCCGGTCGTTCATCTCCGCGGTAGTCAGGGCCGGCGGATCCAGGTAGCGGAACCTCTGCCCAGCCAGGCTTCCGAACTGCAGCGCCTTGATGCTGTTGTTGTACGACTGGGCTGCGAACTGGAGCTCCGGCGTGGTGGGGATCAGCCCCTGGACCAGGACGGTGACGCCCGGCCGGTCGGCGAAGATGCGGTGGGCCAGGTCGGTGAACGCGGCGGCGGCACGGTCGGCGGATGCCTTGGTGTTCCGGGCGGGGTCGCGGTCGAGGTCGTTGATGCCGATGTGGAGCAGGACGACATCGGGGGTGGCTGCCGAGAGCCAGCCATCGATGCCGGCACGAATGTCGGCGACGCGATAGCCGCTGTGACCTTCGTTGTCGGGGTCGGGGACGTTTCCGAAGCTTTGGGTGCCGACGTAGTCGATCGTGTATCGGGACTGTCCCGCAGCGGAGTTCCACAGCGGAAGGCGGTAGCCCGCGCCGGTCGTGCCGCCGACACCGGCGGTGATGGAATCACCCAGCGGCATGACCCGGAGCGCTGGTGAAGGGGGAGCCGCCGCGTGCGCGGCCGGCGCCGTGGAAAGGGCGCCGGCGAGAATCGCCAAGGCTGCGAGTCCGGCCCGTGCGAGGCGCTTCATCAGAAGGAGAGCCTTTCGGTATCTCGTCGAACAGGGAGTGTCAGGCGCCGGTGGCGATGCGGCCGAGGTTGGTCCAGCCGCCGTGTCCGTCTCCGCCGTTGCTGGTGTAGGCGGTGATGGAGCCGTCGGTGTTG
>NZ_JBHYKM010000250.1:0-1120 GCF_042741435.1 Streptomyces sp. NPDC058955
AGTGAGCGTTTTGCTTATGCTCATGCCAGTTTGATGCGATTCTGAGTCGTCGGCCTCGTAGGGCGACCGCACCTTATCTACTGGAATGCGTCTCTTCTGGAAGGCTACAGGCCAGGGAAACAGCCCGGTCCGCCCCAGAACGGTCTGTCTCGATTACACAAGCACCAGTTCGCGGCATACCCGGGCGCATACCAACGCTCCCCATACCCCCGCACACGCCCTCCCCGGCAGCCACCAGCGCCAGTAATCCCACCTCATGCGACCACCCCGCCCCTACCCCAGCGACCTGTCCGACGCGCGATGGGAACTGATCCGCCCCACCCTCGAAACCTGGCGCCAGGCCCGCGCCGGAATCCGCCGGCCCCACCACGACCTGCGGGCCCTGATGAACGCGATCCTCTACGTCGACCGCACCGGCATCCCCTGGCGCTACCTGCCCCACGACTTCCCACCCTGGCAGAGCGTCTACGGCTACTTCGCCCACTGGCAGAACGACGGCATCTTCGACCAACTCAACGGCCTCCTGCGCGGACTGCTCCGCCAGGCCGAAGGCCGCGAACCAGAACCCACCGCCTGCCTGCTCGACTCCCAGAGCATCAAGACCTCCGCCAACGTCCACCTCGCCGACCAGGGCATCGACCCCGCGAAAAAGATCATCGGCCGCAAGCGGCACATCGCCACCGACACCCTCGGCCTCCTCCTGACCGTTCTCGTCACCGCCGCCAGCGTCCACGACTCCGCCGCCGGCACCCGCCTCATCGACGACATCGCCGCCCGCCACCCCACCATCACCAAAGCCTGGGCCGACAACGGCTACAAGAACAAAGCCATCGAACACGCGGCCACCCGCGGCATCGACCTCGAGATCGTCCAACGCGACCCCCACACCCGCGGCTTCACCGTCCAACCCCGCCGCTGGGTCGTCGAAAGAACCCTCGGCTGGCTCATGCACCACCGCCGCCTGGCCCGCGACTACGAAACCCACCCCCACAGATCAGCAGCCATGATCCAAATCGCCGCCATCAACCTCATGACCCGACGCCTCACCCAACAGAACACACCCAACTGGCGCGACACCTGACCACAAGCGAAACAGACAACCGAGAATCAAACGCTCACT
>NZ_JBHYKM010000251.1:0-1096 GCF_042741435.1 Streptomyces sp. NPDC058955
CCGTAAGGCGATGTATACGGACTGACGCCTGCCCGGTGCTGGAACGTTAAGGGGACCGGTTAGTGACCTTTCGGGGTTGCGAAGCTGAGAACTTAAGCGCCAGTAAACGGCGGTGGTAACTATAACCATCCTAAGGTAGCGAAATTCCTTGTCGGGTAAGTTCCGACCTGCACGAATGGCGTAACGACTTCTCGACTGTCTCAACCATAGGCCCGGTGAAATTGCACTACGAGTAAAGATGCTCGTTTCGCGCAGCAGGACGGAAAGACCCCGGGACCTTTACTACAGTTTGATATTGGTGTTCGGTTCGGCTTGTGTAGGATAGGTGGGAGACTTTGAAGCAGCCACGCCAGTGGTTGTGGAGTCGCCGTTGAAATACCACTCTGGTCGTGCTGGATGTCTAACCTGGGTCCGTGATCCGGATCAGGGACAGTGTCTGATGGGTAGTTTAACTGGGGCGGTTGCCTCCCAAAGGGTAACGGAGGCGCCCAAAGGTTCCCTCAGCCTGGTTGGCAATCAGGTGTTGAGTGTAAGTGCACAAGGGAGCTTGACTGTGAGACCGACGGGTCGAGCAGGGACGAAAGTCGGGACTAGTGATCCGGCGGTGGCTTGTGGAAGCGCCGTCGCTCAACGGATAAAAGGTACCCCGGGGATAACAGGCTGATCTTCCCCAAGAGTCCATATCGACGGGATGGTTTGGCACCTCGATGTCGGCTCGTCGCATCCTGGGGCTGGAGTCGGTCCCAAGGGTTGGGCTGTTCGCCCATTAAAGCGGTACGCGAGCTGGGTTTAGAACGTCGTGAGACAGTTCGGTCCCTATCCGCTGTGCGCGTAGGAATATTGAGAAGGGCTGTCCCTAGTACGAGAGGACCGGGACGGACGAACCTCTGGTGTGCCAGTTGTCCTGCCAAGGGCATGGCTGGTTGGCTACGTTCGGGAGGGATAACCGCTGAAAGCATCTAAGCGGGAAGCCTGCTTCGAGATGAGTATTCCCACCTCCTTGAGAGGGTAAGGCTCCCAGTAGACGACTGGGTTGATAGGCCGGATGTGGAAGCCCAGTAATGGGTGGAGCTGACCGGTACTAATAGGCCGAGGG
>NZ_JBHYKM010000252.1:0-1092 GCF_042741435.1 Streptomyces sp. NPDC058955
TCATAACCCAGAGGTCGCAGGTTCAAATCCTGTCCCCGCTACTCAGTAGCCCGAAGGCCCGGATCGTACATACGATCCGGGCCTTCGGCGTTCCCGGGCCGGGCCCGGGCGGGTGGGCCCGAGCGCCCCGGATCTCCGGTTGACCTTTACGTAACGTCAAGTTCTACCGTTCCGGTCATGGAGTGGTCGATCCAGGAGATCGCCAGGAAGGCCGGCACCACCAGCCGCACGCTCCGCCACTACGGCGAGCTGGGGCTGCTGGAACCGAGCCGGATCGGCGCGAACGGTTACCGGTACTACGACCAGGCGGCGCTCGTGCGGCTGCAGCGGATCCTGCTGCTGCGCGAGCTCGGGCTGTCGCTGCCCGCGATCGCCGAGGTCCTCGAAGGCCAGCGGGACACCTCGGCCGCCCTGCGCACGCATCTGGCCCTCCTCCAGCAGGAGCGCGAGCGCATCGGGCGGCAGATCGAGGCCGTACGGACCACTCTCCACAAGACCGAGAGAGGAGAACAGCTCATGGCCGAGGAAGTCTTCGACGGCTTCGACCACACCCAGTACGAGGCCGAGGTCACCGAACGGTGGGGCCGCGACGCGTACGAGAAGGGCGACCGCTGGTGGCGTTCGCTCAGCGAGGCCGAGAAGAAGGAGTTCATGGAGACGCAGGCCGGCATCGCCCGCGACTTCGGCGCGGCGGCCGCGGCCGGGCTCGCGCCGGACAGCGACGAGGTGCAGGCCCTGGCCCGGAGGCAGTACGACTGGCTCTCCGTCACCACCAGCCCGTCGAAGGAGTACCTGATCGGGCTCGGCCAGATGTACGTGGACGACCCCAGGTTCACCAAGAACTACGACCGGCACGGCGAGGGCACGGCGATCCTGGTGCGCGACGCCCTGAAGGTGTGGGCCGAGCGGAACCTGTGACCCGCGCCGCGCCCCCGCGTCCGAAGTAAACGTCGGCCGAATCCGTTCGGCCCCGCGCCTGTCCCTTTGCCCGGGACCGAACGCGGAACGTAACGTCGTGAACGCCATGCGTGAGACGAGGGTGACGACGACCGGGCGAGGAGCAGCAGGAGGACGGGCGCCCGTCCTCCTGCC
>NZ_JBHYKM010000253.1:0-1091 GCF_042741435.1 Streptomyces sp. NPDC058955
AGCGCCGGCCGCCCGCCCACGCCCGCGCCCACCCCCACCGGCACCGTCACCCGCCCCGGCACCACCCCGCCCGCCACCCCCTCCCCCCGTCCCACGGGCGCCACCACCGCCCCCGACGGCTCCGGCGGCCCCCCCCCCGGAAATCCAGCCCCGCCCAACCACCCACCCCCCCCGCCCCCCGCCGCGCCGAGAGCCGCGCCGCCGCGCTCGCCGAGGAACGGAACCTCCTCGACCGGGAGGCCCGGGCCGACGAGGAAGCCCTCCAGGAGGCGGCCGGCTGGCTCGCCGACTGGGAGCCCCGGCGCGCCGCCCTCCAGCAGCGCGTCGACACCGCGCAGGAGGCCGCCGCCCGCGCCGAACAGCTCGCCGGCCGGCTCGAACCCCTCCGCCTCCGGCTCGCCGCCGCCCGCCGCCGCGACAGCCTCGCCCGTACCCTCGCCCAGGCCGAGGAGCGGTACGCCGCCGCCCGCGAGCACCGCAACACCGCTCACGAGAGCTGGCTCGACCTCAAGTCCCGCCGCCTGCGCGGCATCGCCGCCGAACTCGCCGCCGGCCTCACCGACGGCGAGCCCTGCCAGGTGTGCGGATCCACCGTCCACCCCGCACCGACCGCCGCCACCGCCGACCATGTCGACCGGGCCGCCGAGGAGAGCGCGTACGCCCGCTACACGGAGGCCGACGAGGCCAGCCGCGCCGCCGAGCGCGACCTGGCCGGCACCCGCGAAGCGCTCGCCGCCGCCCGCGAGGAGGTCCACGCGCTGGCCGCTCCTGGGCAACTGCACAACGAGCCGACGGTCGCGGAACTCGCCGACGCTGCCGAGGAACTGACCGCCCGCCACGCCGAGGCGCACGCGCTCGCCGCCCAGACCCACGCGGCGCGCGAGGCGCTGGCGCGGGCGGAACGCGAGCACGAGGAGCGGGCAGCCGCCCAGCGCGAGGCGGAGCGACGGGTCGCCGCCCGCACCTCGCACCGCGAAGCCATCGAGCGGCAGCGCGCCGCGCTCGCCGAGGAGCTCGCCCGGGGCCGCGGGGGGGGGGGGGGGGGGCCTCGCGGCCGGTCCACCACGCCCGAGCGCGCCCCGCGCGCAGAC